>JAJZLQ010000018.1:26349-32335 GCA_021850605.1 Actinomycetes bacterium | reverse complement strand
CGGCACTTTTGAGCTTTTCCCCCGGAAGATCAACGTTCTCCGCAGGGTCCAGTAAGCGTTTTGCGATCCGACGGAAAGCCCTACTCCGGGATTGAAGACGGCGAGGCGGCGGAGTCGGTTGTTGGAAGTCCGATATCGCAGAAATTCTCGGACCGCACAATCAGGAGTTGCTCGAGCCCATGCCGACGACATCCCCGCTCGGGATCAGCTATGCCGTGATGGCCAGGATGCCGTCCAGAGCCGAGCGAAACCGGGGCGAGGAGCCCGCGGCACTTACCGACCCGGAGCCGCTCCTTTGCCTGTGCACCCGGTCGCCTGCAGGTGAGCCTCGATGTCTAGTCGCCGGTTGAAATTGCTTCGCGCAGGACCGCAGCCACCTGGGCGGGATCCTCGAGCTGAGGCATGTGCGCCCGATCGGGCAGCGTGAGCAGCCTGCATCCGGGAATGGCGGCCGCCGCCACCGGGCAAGCGGCGAGCACTTCGGTCACGTCGAGGTCGCCTAGCAGGATCGTGGTGGGTACGCCGAGCGTCGAAAGCAGCGGCCAGGAATCCACTCCGGCGTCCTCAAGCTCGGGAGGCGCATTGCGGACGACTCCCAGCGCCATCTCCTTGGCGAGCGCTTTCGCCTCGCCCTTCACCCTACCCACGAGGCTGCGTGGGCCGTCAAGCCAGATGTGCAGGACACCTTCCGCCGAGCTGTCGAAGTCGCCGGCCTGCTCGGCGGCGAGCGCCGCCTCCTCGATGCCCATCTCATCCGGGTCCATGGGGAAGATGCCTGGAGTGCCCGAGAAGCCGGGTGCCACCAGGAAGAGCCCTTCCACCAGAGCCGGATGTGTCAAGGCGAAGTCGACCGCCAGTGCACCGCCCATGGAATTACCAACCAGCCATGCGCCATCGAATCCGAAGTGTGCGATGACGGCCGCCAAGTCCTGCATCTCCTGCTCCATCGAGGGTTTCCCCGAAGCCGGGGACTCGCCGTAGCCGCGTCGGTCGTATGCGACGCATCTTCCCAGATCCTGGATCAACGGAGCCATGGAACGCCAGATCCTCCGGTCCGCCACGCCGGGGTGGAGAAGGACTATCCCCCGCTCCCCCGCTCCCCAGGCCTCCGCGGCCAGGCGTGCCGAGCCGGCATCGATTATTACGTATTCACCTGCACCCATGGCGCGAGCCTACGGTGACGGCTGTGCGGCGTCAATGCCCGGGCGTCAGCTTTGGCGGGTGGCGGCGCCGTTGCAGAACAGGTCTGCCACCTCGGCAGAAACCTTCACCCTGTCACGGCCGCTGTCGGCCACCATGAAGGCCGCCATCCGCACCAGCCCGCCAAAGTAGCGAACCAGGTGCACGGCGTCGATCTCGCTGCGGAGCTCCCCCGATTCGATGCGCTCGGAAAAGAGCCCCTGTAGCTTGGGGCCGATGACATCCTTGGCGCGATGTCTAAGCCCTTCGACGGCCTCGTCCATCAGGACGGTGCGATAGGCGTCGGCAAAGGAGAGCATCTCCAGGGTCAAGCGCTCCACTGCTCGGTGGACAGGAAGGTTTCCGAGTTCCAGGGAGTCGACGGCCCGGCTCGCCTCGTCGACCGCAGTCTCGAAGAGCTGAACGATAAGCGCCTCGCGCGTTGGGAAGTATCGGTAGAGCGTGGCGCGCCCCACTCCCGCGGACTCCGCGATATCGTGCATGGACACGCTTTGGCCTCGCTCCGCAATCATCCGTGACGCCGCGGCCAGTATGGCCGCAAGTGTGCGATCCCGGACTGCGGTGTTGGCGCCCATCTTGCTCCTCACCGCCTCTCGGCCGGTGCTGATGCATGAGAAATCTGATACATTCCTATTTCATTATAAGACAGGTTTGTCTCATGGCAAGCTAGCATTGTTTCAGCAAGAAAGACTCAGTTGCCCGACGGAGATCACGAATGGCCCTTGAAGACCAACAGAGTGCTGAGCTGAACCCGGACGCCGCTCCGGTTAAAGAACCCAGCCTTCCCCTTATCATCCTGGCCCTGATGTTGGCGATGCTGCTTGCGGCGCTCGACCAGACCATCGTCGCAACGGCTCTACCCACCATTGCAGGGGACCTGGGGGGCCTCAACCATCTTTCCTGGGTCGTGACCGCCTACCTGATCACCTCGACCATCTCCACCCCACTATGGGGCAAGCTGGGTGACCTGTACGGGCGCAAATCGTTTTTCCAGGCGTCCATCGTCATCTTCCTGGTCGGATCGGCGCTCTCGGGCTTGTCTGGAAACATGGTGCAGCTGATCGCATTTCGCGCGCTGCAAGGTATCGGCGGTGGCGGCCTGATAGTAGGTGCTCAGGCGATCATCGGCGACATCGTCTCCCCCCGCGAGCGTGGGCGCTACCAGGGCCTCTTTGGAGGAGTATTCGGGCTCGCCTCCGTGGCAGGTCCGCTGCTCGGCGGCTACTTCACGGACAGCTTCAGCTGGCGCTGGGTCTTCTATATCAATGTCCCGATCGGCATCCTGGCGCTCATCGTCATTGCGGCGGTTCTGCACCTTCCGCGCAGCCGCCGCGCCCATAAGATCGATTACCTCGGCACCGCGTTGCTTGCAACCGCGGTCACGCTGCTCATCTTGATGACCACCTGGGGCGGTGTCACCTATCCATGGGGCTCCACCCAGATCATCGCCCTTGCGGTTGTGAGCGTGGTCCTGCTGGGCGTTTTCATAGAGGTAGAACGTCGTGCCAGCGAGCCGCTGCTTCCCATCAATCTCTTCTCCAACCGGATCTTCAGCCTTACCAGCGCCATCGGCTTCATCGTTGGCTTCGGGATGTTCGGCGCCATCGTTTACCTGCCGACATTTATGCAAACAGTCTTTGGCTCCTCCCCCACCAAGTCCGGCCTGCAGCTGATCCCGCTCATGATGGGCGTGGTGCTCTTCTCCGTCTTGGCGGGCTTGTTGATCTCCCGCTTCGGTCGATACAAGATCTTCCCAATCCTGGGAACCCTGGTGATGTCGATCGGAATGTATCTGCTCTCGACCCTGTCCTCCACGACTCCGATGACCGAGGTTTACCTGTACTCCTTCGTACTCGGCGTTGGGCTGGGCGGTGTAATGCAGGTCCTGGTGATAGCAGTTCAGAACGCGGTTCCCTACCAGGCTCTTGGTACGGCCACGTCTTCTGCGACATTCTTCCGTTCCATCGGCGGCTCCTTCGGTGTAGCGGTGTTCGGCACCATCTTCAATACGCGCCTAACCCACCTGCTGCCTCGGTACCTGCCGGCGGCAGCGCTGGCGCAATTGAAGGGCAACGCCATAGCCATGTCGCCGGCGGCGATTACCAAGCTGCCCAAGCCCGTCCATGACGGGTTCGTGCTTGCTTTCTCGCACGCCCTCAACACCGTCTTCCTCGTCGGGGTGCCTGTCGTGGTGGCAGCCTTCATCCTGACCCTCTTCCTCAAGGAGATACCGCTGCGCAAGCACGTCGGGGAGGCCACCGCCACCCACGCACTGTGAGCGCCAGGGAACCCGAAGAGGGCCCTCTCCCTGATGAGCTACTGGCGGCCGAGGAGGCCGAGGAGGCTCGGGAGCGATCCAGAACCGGACAGCTGCGAATCGTCTACGCTGCCCGCGCGCTTGTCAGCGCATCGAGGGCAATCGCAGGAATCGGGGGCCCCATCTACCTTGCCAAGGTCGGCTTTGGCGGCACCGGGCTGGGTATCGTCTTCGCCTTGGCAGGGGTCTTCGCCCTGTTCGTCTCCTTCGGCGTCGGATTCATGGCTGACCGTATGGGCCGGCGCATTTTCCTGGTCGTCTACCCGATGCTGGTGGCCGCAGCAGGCTTCGTCTTCGCTTTTAGCCGCGCGGAATGGGTGCTGGGTGGTATGGCGGTTGTGGCCAGCTTCGGTCGCGGTGCAGGAGCCGGCGCGGGGAGTGTCGGACCCTATCAACCTGCCGAGACGGCCATGGTTGCGGATCTGGCGCGCGCGGGTCGACGCAACCAGGCGTTCATAGCGATCGCCCAGATGTCGGTGATCGGGGCGATTGCCGGATCGGTCATCGCCTTCTTCGCGTTTCCCGCTGCCAGCGGGGGCAAGGGAGGCGCCTTTACCGCCGCCTTTGTGGTGGCCGGTGTGCTCGCGCTGCTGGGCGGGTTCGTAGCCCTTTGGCTGGAGAATGATCGACGCCCTCGTGGCCAGAAGCCGCCCAAGGGCGTTTTCCCGCACCGTTCGCTTGGTCTCCTGGCCCGTCTGTGGGTGACCAACACCCTGAATGGACTGGCCGTCGGGATGTTCGGGCCGTTCGTCACCTACTTCCTTTACCTCAAGTTCCACGCCTCGCCTGCCCAAATTGCACTGCTGTACCTTGTTGTCAACGTCGTCTCCCTTGGTCCGATCGGACAGGTCGGCAAGTTGGCGGAGCGTTTCGGCACGATTCGCGTCACGGTGTTCTTCCGCCTGATCCAAGCGCTTCTTTTGGTGCCGTTCGCCTTCGCGCCGACGTTCCTCATGGCGGGGATCCTCTACCTGGTGCGCATGATCGCCCAGCGCCTGGCCATGCCGCTTCGCCAATCCTACGTTCAAGCCAGAGTGCCACCCGAGGAACGGGCCCGGGTGGCCGCACTCGCCAATCTTCCGTCCCAGGGCGCGATGGCAGCGTCCCCCGCCTTGTCGGGCTACCTCTTCGATGTCGCCCCACTGGAGGTTCCCTTCATGATCGGAGGGGTGCTCCAGCTGGTTAGCACGCTCTTTTACTGGGGATTTTTCTCCAAGTCTCCCCCTCCGGAGGAAACGGCGCGAGACTGATTCCCGGTGCCGGGCAGGCAGTGTGCCACCGAAATGGTTTCGAGGTGGGACTGAAGATAGGCACAACCCGGTCAACTCGGATATCTCCCCATCGCCGGCTACTCACGATCGACAGCAAACCGGACATCTCGGGTGCGATTGCTCGGAGGTGTTCTTCCCTGGCGAGGAAGAGCCGGCCAGGAGCGTGAGCCGCCAGGTGCCGGCGCGACAAGGGTAGGCGGCTTGAATACGCACGCAGGTACTTGCCGTCCTTTGACTTGGGACCTCGCCGCAGAGTTTCCCCCGCTATAGCGGTTGGTCTATATCGCTTCCTCCGTCCCAGACCGCTCCCACCTGGCGAAAGTATCCGCCAATGTATTCTTTTACGGACAGCTCGGCGAGCTCCTCTGTGGGCGATGGGAAGAGCTCTAGCGCCGCGCTCCCGCTATAGGCGGGACCTGCCTCGAATCGCGCCGAGCTGGAGACGATCAGCTCGTTGAGGCGGTCAGGAGATCCCTTGGCGATGCCCGGCATTATCCGTGAGTGAAGCATCGGCAGCGCATTCACGAAGCCGTTGGACTCGGACTCCTGGTCCAGCTTCACCACGGCTTGAGCCAAGCGGCGGTCGCCGGCTGCAAGGGTGGCGCCAAAGACTGCGCCGGGGCCGATCCTGGGCGCGGCAAAGCCGGAGAAATGTGGTCGTGTCTGATGGATCGAGCCCAGCTTCTTGGGGTAGCCCTGATGGAGTCCCCGGGCAATTGCGAAGTCCTTGTCAACCCAGATGTAGACGCAGCGCGAATATGTCCTGCCCCCGTAGGAGCAGCGCACGACCGCGAAGGCCTCCTTGTACTGGGAGCGCACAGGATCGAGCAGCTCTTCCCTCGTCTCGGAGCAGGATTGCCAGTCGGCCCAGATCATGGCCACCGCACCCGGGTCCTCCGGCGCTAGCTCGACGCCTTCGGGCAGCAGGGCCGCTACCTTGGCCGGATCGGTGCGGTATTCCACCGTCAGCAGGTCTCCCGAGTAGTACCAGGGTGGCGACGGGATGAGCGACGCTTTTCCGCTTTGTGTGCGCGGATAGAAGAAGCCGGCTTGTGCGGGCAAATGGGTCTCCTTGATTCCTTGGGCGATGGCGGCCGGGCACCCGGCGGAGGTTTCATTTGTGTGCAAATGACCCAACCCAAGTTAGCAAGTGCAGCCGGCTATCAGGGGAAAGCCCCCCCCAAAAAAAATCCTGCGC
>JAJZLQ010000018.1:0-26339 GCA_021850605.1 Actinomycetes bacterium | reverse complement strand
TCCGTGCCGGTTGAGGAAGCTCTCGAGAATCTCGTTGACCTCCTCGGGTTTCTCCTGTTGGATCCAGTGGCCTCCTCCGGGGATTATCGCCACGGTTTCTAGGGCGTCGAAGCGCCCGGTCATGGATTCGATATTCGCCTGGGCGCCGGGGAAGTTCACCACCGGATCCAGGGAGCCGGCCGCGAAGAGTGCCGGCGGTTCGATCCTCTTGCCTGCCCAAGGGGCGGTGAGGTACCAGTTACGGTCCATGTTCCGGTAGAAATTGAGCGGGCCGGAGAAGCCGTTGCGCTCGAATCCTTCGGCGAAGCGGTCAAGGTCCGAGGGAGTGAGCCAGGGCATCAGCAGCTCAGGAGGCTCTGGCAGCGAGGCAAGAAGCGACTTGTTGCCCAGTCTGGTCAGGTTCGAGATGCCGTGCTTGTTGCCTGCCTCCCCCGAAACGGCATAGAAGAGGACGGCGAGCGAACTGTGAACGTCCGCCTCCAGTTCCGCCTCCGCCACCCCCGGCTCTTGAAAGTAGACCTGGTAGAAGCCCTCCCCCGCCCTCCGGCGAAGAATACCGATCGGAGGAACTGGCGGCCTCGCGCCGAAAGGCACGCTCAGCCCGGCAACGGCCTTGATGAGATCGGGGCGGAAGAGCGCGGCGTTCCAGGCGACGGAGGCTCCCCAGTCGTGGCCGACGAGCGAAAAGGGTCCGGGTTGAAGCGCGGTGGCAACAGCGATCACATCCCCCGCCAGGTGCATGACCGTGTAGCTTTCCACCTCGGCCGGGTTGTCGGAGAGCCCATATCCTCTATGATCGATCGCCACACAGCGCCATCCCCTGGAGGCGAGGTGATCGATCTGGTGTCGCCACGAGTACCCGCCCTCGGGAAAGCCATGGACCAACATCACCAGCGGACCCGAGCCGGCCTCCACATAGTGGATCCTCGTGCCGGAGGAGTCGACGTATCCCTCGTTGAGCTGCACGGTTCGCATCCCCTCTCCTTTGCGCCCGGGCGCTAACAAGGATAGGCACGCGAGCGGAAGGGCGGGGCCGAACCTGGGGTGAGTTCGAGGGCACACTCCGGCCGGCGAGTACCGAAGACGATCCCGTTTTTCCTGGCGCGCGTCACCCTGCAGCGGGCACAGAGCGTGGCCATCGGCGTTAACGGGGTCGCCAACTGCACGTAGTATGTGCCAATGCCCGGTAATCACCAGCCCTCCGCACCGGTTGACTACCGGTCGGTCTCGACTTGGCAACAGCCGGATCCTCCCGCTGGTCCTTCGTCACGGCTGGAGGTCATCGGCGAGGTCGCCGATCGGATCGTCCGGCTTTCGCCCGGCCGTCTCAGGATTGCGATCGACGGTCGCGCCGGCGCCGGCAAGACCTCGTTTGGCCACGAACTCGGGGCCGCGATTCGCCGCCGCGGCAGGCCAACGTTGCGGGCATCTCTCGACGACTTCAAGCATCCATGGCGCCATGCACGGGAGCATGGCTACGACCGCACGACGGGGGCGGGCTACTATCGCAACGCCTACGACTTCGAGTCCGCCCGAGAGTTGCTACTTCGCCCCTCGGGGCCCGAAGGAACCGGTAGGGTCGTACTCTGCGCGCACGATCCCTTGACCGGTCAAGACCAACGCCAGGTAGTTGTGCTGGCGCCGCAGGACGCTGTTCTGATCGTCGACTCGGTCTTTGCCTTCCGACCTGAATACGACGAGTTCTGGGATTTCAGGATCCGGCTGGAGGTGGACCCCGCGGTGGCGGTGGAAAGAGGCGTTTCCCGCGACCAGGCGCGCGAAGGCGCCGAGGATGCCGCTCGCGTCCATCGCGAGCGCTACGGGATCGCCGAGGAGCTATACGACGCGGAGGTGGGGCCTAGAGAGCGGGCGGACATCGTACTGGAAAACACCGACCTTTCCAGGATCCGCATCCTGGGTGCCTTGAGCGTCCGCGAGCAAGGGTCAGGCTGCGGCGACATTTCGCGATGATCCGGAACGCAGTGGGTTCGAGGAACACCGGTGACGAAGCCGGCACCGCCACCTACTGCGAACGCTTCTGCGACCGACGCGCAGGTGGTGATCGAAAAGGTTCGCCTTCAGTGGGAGGGACCCGACCGACCCGCTGGTGATCAATAGCTCGGAGAGGGCCCTCAGGCCCGGGCCACCCGTGCCGACGGCTTTGGAATCGATCGACCGCTCGACGTTGCTGCCCCAAGCCACCCCGCAATTGCAACTTCGACTTCGGCCACGGCGTCGTGCGCTATGTCGCCCAGCGCCGAGTATTAAGCCAAATCGGGGACATCGGCCACCGATGCTTAGTCCTCTACGCTCCAGAACACGTTGGTCGGATAAACCGGAAGCATCACTAATCTTCCTCGATTGTCGAATTATACCGCTCGACCAGTGCAATAAGCTGGCGAAGTTGATAGGGCTTCGCCTGACCTCGTTGATCCTGCGGGCTCAAGTGTTCAGGAATATCAACCCGCACGCAGACATGATGGCTGCCGATTACTCTCACTTCCTTGAATCCAAGCGCCTCGAGTAGAAGGTGCGCATCCGAAAAGTCGACCTTCGTGACTGCGCCGCTCGAGAGTCGAAAAAGGAGCCTGCTCGGTTTCATTGACCACGATGGTGCGGGCCACTTTGACCTCCTCGCTAGCTGAACTCCGACCCCGAACTTGCGGTGGATGGCGATCAAGGCGCCATACCATCGAATCACCCATTCAGTGGAGGTAACGCGACTATGTTCGATCCCCCTAACACCCCGGTATCAGGTAAGACACACAGTTCTTCCTGCCGCACAGAGTCGCTGAGGTGTCTCAGAGGTCTAACAGAGCGCATTACTCGAACCCCGAGACGGAGAGATCTGAGTAACGCGTGTTCAACCCGGAGACTCCTACTTGGTCTGTTCGTGGACCGAGCTGGTGCGACCCTGAGGGTCAACAACCTGACGATCCAACGAGTGACGGCTCGAACCGACCGCTCCGCGTGACACGCCAAAGACGACTGCGGAAACGACGAAACCAGCCCCTCCGACCACCATGAGGATGACGCCGATAGTCGACAGGCGAAAGCCGTGTCCTTGATACGTAATGGCCCAGTACATGATTGCACCAGCGGCCATGGAAATTGCGCTAAGGAACATTCCTGTTAGACCCATGATCATTCTCCTTGAATTTGCCCACCCAACGAGTTGAGAGGTGCCAAGGAAGCGGGGTCCGGACGTCCTGACCCAACAGTACCACCGCGCGCGGAAGATTGCATCCCATGACGTGGTGGGGATTCGCTATGGGTATCCTGATGGGCCCGCGATTTTTGGTCCGGCCCTGATGCGAGTCAGAGCCTCGGGTTTGCCCGGCCAGGCTAGTCAACGGCTGCACAATTTCGGCGCTTGCGTCTCAGTTATGGCCATCGTCGTTGTTGTTGTATTTCGGGTACTAGCTGATCGGCTGTGGACCCTGTGGGCGAGGCGAAGCGTAGTCCACAAGTCCAGCAGCCGTTATGCAGCCCTCAGCTCCGGTGCCGCCCAGCCCTTGTACTTGGCTGCGCCGGCAAGTGCCTGCCTCTGTTCGGTGATGTCGAGGGCCCTGAACTCTTCCGGGGTCAGATAGCCAAGGGAGCTGTGCCCACTCTTCTCTTGGGGTGGCTGCCTGTGCGCATGAAGGAAAGACGGCGTTCCCCCTGCTAGGCCGCGTGCGGATGGGTCGATGACCTGTGCAGCACCTGTCGTGCACGTGCCGGAAACTAATTAGTCGGCCGCTCAAGGTTGAGGCGGGTCAGGAGTTCTCGGTTGGCGAGACGGGCAGCATTGAGCTCCTCTGTGCGCTCGCCGAGTTGGATTCGCACATCGGCCACTTCCGACTCAAGGGAGGTGATCCGCTGGTGGAGTTGGTGGATGTCCTCCGGAGCGCCGAGCCCGGAGTCCCGCCAGGTCTGCTCGCCCATCAGCTCCGAGAGGCGACGCTCAAGCTGTTTCACGCGGGTGGCCAAGCGGGCACAGCGGGACTGGGCGGCGTGCAGGTCGGCCTGCAGCGATGCGCGGGTCACCTCTCCTTTAGCGCTCGGGCGCGACGGCTGGGCGGCGAGGGCGTGCATCTGGTCGAGCAGGTCACGGTGACCGTAGGAAAAGGTCCGGTCGACCCCGGCTCGCCGGCCTGCAAAGATGGCGGTGGTGCGCCCGGATCCGGTCAGGCTCGCGGCTGGCTGCGGGGTCCCGGGTCCAAGAGAACACGACGCAGCCGGGGCATGGCAAGGGCAACGGCCCGATGAGCTTGCATGTCCTTCTCCCGCTGACCCCGAACCGACCGCGCGGTCTCTCCACTGCGCGCCGGCGGCGGTCCGGGGTCAAACTTTTCCCACGGCGATCTCGCCCAGGATGGTGTTGTCCAAGGTCAGATCGGCCACGATGGTCTTCAGCCGCCTGTTCTCGGCCTCGAGCTCTTTCAGCCGCTTGGCATCGGTCGCCTTCATTCCGCCATAGGTGTACTTCCAGGGGTACCAGGTGGTCTCGGTGATTCCGAAGGAGCGAGACAGCTCAGCGACGGTTGCCCCTTGTTGAGCATCTCGTCGCCAACGGCTGAGCTTTCGGATCACCTGCTCGGGGGTGTGGTGAAGAGGACTTCGTCGTCGGAAACCTCCATTTCCATTCTGGAGTCTTTGACCTACATTTCGCCCGGACCAGTTTTCGTGGGGCCTGTCAATGCAGGGAGGCCGAAGACTACCGCCGCGCCCGTCGTCGTATTAGAGCAAACGCATGAAAGATGGAGACATAAAATGCGAGGCGCACCGCAGATTCAAAACCTGCGATGCGCCTGGCGTTCCGTAAAGGTGGATTCGGGCCGGTTCGACGATTATTCTTCGTCGTCGGCGAGCATCCTATATATGCTTTTTCGTGCGTCGGCCAAGATCTTGGCTGTGCGTGCCAGCTGCTCCTCGTTGGAGTTCTGGGCCACCTGCATGGCTGCCGCTCCCAACTGGAAAATCTCGCGCCTAAGTGTGTGGAAACCGCTTGCCGGGTCGCCGGCGATCTCCTCCCACGGCGGGGTGGGACGGGCGTTCGCGTTCAGGAAGGCGCGGCCAGCCTCTGTGAGACTGTACACACGCTTGCCCTCGACGCTCTCCGAGCTGAGCAGCCCCTCGTCCTCGAGCGCCTGCAGGGTCGGGTAGACGGAGCCGGGGCTCGGCTGCCACATGCCGTTGGAACGGTTCGACAGCTCCTGGATGATCTGATATCCGTGGCGAGGCTCTTCCCCAACCAACGTGAGGATGGCGAGGCGCACGTCGCCGCGCGCGGCCTTTGGCCCGCGCCCAAACCGCGGTCCGCCTCCGGGACCGAAACCGCCGAAGAACCCGGCGCCGAATTGGCCGGGACCGAATCCGCCACCTTGTCGATGGCGCCCGCGTGCTCCGAATTCCTCGCCGCCGTGGGGACCGCCGTGTCCACGTCCGTGGCAGCCGCCTCCGCAGCCTCCTTCATGATGCTCGTGCATATGGACTCCTTTCATTAACCAGTTGCCAGCATATCCCGATATATCGTTAATGCCTCACAACCTGTCCCGAAGGCGTGTTATTCCCTGTGCGAGCCCGGCATTGCGGGTTCAAGTGTCAGCCGTCGAGGTGATGGTGCGGAATCCCACTCGAGAAGTTCCCGCGGCCGGGGCGCCGTAGTGACGGCTTTTGTCGATTTTTCCGGAGGCCGCGGGCGGCTGTCTGGCGGCTGGCAACGGATATTCTGCAGTTCGGCCCCAACCAGGACTGATTTGCCTGAGGGCGGGCCCGCTTCCGCTCGAACTTGCACTAATCGGTCGGCAAGGTGGCCGATGCGTGGCTCAGGATCCGAATCCAAGGCGCCTCTCGGGTAATCCCGTGGTCTTCTTCGAGGTGGAGCGGAAACGGCTCCGCCCGCGAGGAATACGGCTTTGACAACTCCGCGCGATCCCCCGACAAGAGGGTTACGCACACGCCCGAAGGTGTGATCGTGCCACACGAACTGCTCGGCAGCTCGGCCGGGGAGGTACGCCTTGGTATAGAGAAGACCCTGGTCGATCGTCATCGCCCCGCCGAGGTCGCAATTATCGCGTCCGCGAACCTCACCGATGCCGCTACCCCGCCATGGCATGCGCCATATCACCTCGGAATCCAAGGCCGATCCCGTTTGGAGCGGGCCGACCTTTGGGCTCCGCGCCCGCTGGGCGGCCAGTGCGGCCGTCCCTCTGCCACAGACGCCACCATCAACGCCGATCCAAAGCGACTCCGGCTCCGAAGAGCGCCCGAGGGATGGAGTGCGCGCCATATCGAGACCGTCTCCCCAAGCCACCGCTTACCGGCCTGCCAGAGACATGGCGCCGACCACCCGGCGCAAAGGGCCACGACCCCTGCCGCCTTGCCGGCCACCGTGGCTCCAAGGCGCCCGAGCCAGATCACCCGGGGGTGGGGACCGTGGCTCGGGCGTTGGCGCGCCTACAGGCAGAGAGACCGCGGTCTGGGCGCCTCGGTCGTGGGGGGCCTTGTACGCGGCGCCTGTGGTTTCAAGACAGGCACCCTCATGAGCAGGAACGATATCGGCCGCGGCGTCGATCAGGCGGATCATGAGCATCGGCTCTTGAGAGCGGATTCGGTACCTGTTGGTACGCGGGCACTGTAACCAGAAATACCACCGTGGCGGGCTGGCTCCAAACGCCCGAAAACCCGGTCCAACTTCCAAAACGGCCGGCTGACGAGTTGAGGTCAAGGCGGACATCGCCCTATTAGCCGGCCGTGGAGCCCAGGCTTTCGACCTGCGCCTTTAGACGGCGAATCTCTTCTTGGAGCTCCAGTATCCGTTTCACCCCGGCGACGTTGATCCCGGCGTCGGTCAAGGCGGCGATCTCTCGCAGCCTCTGCACGTCGTTGCCGCTGTAAAGGCGTGTGCCGCCGGCCGTGCGATCGGGGTCGACCAACCCCTCTCGTTCGTAGACTCTCAAGGTTTGAGGGTGAAGCCCGCATAATTCAGCCGCCACGGAGATGGCGTACACGCCCTGTTGTGCGTCGGGCCAGTCCATCAATCGAGCTCCCACCATGACCAGATCGCCTCGATCAATAGCCCGCGCCCACCATCTGGGTTGGACATGCGTGGATCAGACGGTCCCCCGGCGCTCACGACGTGTACCGGCCCAGCGGCCAACGGGGCCGAGCCGATCGGAAAGACCTGTGCTCCGATTACCGTCGGCACGTCGATACCGGCCTGATCAGGAGTGCCGGACATCCCGGGTGAAGCGTGGTGGCCCGGGCGCTCCCCCGTCGGCCGAACGCGCCGACGGCGTTGGTGGTCGTAGGCCGCCCGGCGTTCCGGGCTGTTGAGAATCCGGTAGGCCTCGGCGATCTCCTGGAAATGCCGTGTCGCCTCAGGATCCTGTGGTTTGGCGTCGGGATGCAGCTCATGTGCGAGCCGTCGGTAGGCGCTGCGGATCTCTTGGGCGGACGCCTCCGGCCCGACCTCCAGGCGCCGGTACATCCTCTCCTCGCTGCCAGGCTCGGATACCATAATCTAAGTCTCCCAATGCAGATTTACTAATGTGTTGCTATAATAATAGTTGCCTCCGAGTAGGCACGGGAATCAGCGGTGGATCATTGGCGACCAGAAAGGAGGACTCCACCGATGCTGATGCGAACCGATCCGTTCCGTGATCTCGACCGTCTCACCCAGCAAGTCTTCGGAACTGTCGCTCGCCCGGCAGCCATGCCCATGGATGCCTACCGCAAAGGGAGCGATTTCTACGTGCACTTCGACTTGCCCGGGATCGATCCTGACTCCATCGAGCTCACCGTGGAGCAAAACGTGCTCACCATCAGGGCCGAGCGGCCACAGGCCTTGGCCGATGGCGCGGAGATGATCGTGAGTGAACGGCCGAGCGGATCCTTCTCCCGGCAGCTCTTCCTGGGAGAGACCCTCGACACTGAGGCTATCGCCGCCGACTATCACGCCGGGGTGCTGACACTGACGATTCCGGTGCGCGAAGCCGCCAAACCACGCAGGCTGTCGATTGCCACTAAGGACAAGCAACTGGCTTCGGCCTGACGGAACTACGTCCGTCGCCGACCCGCCGGCACGGCCGGCTGCGGGTCGTGCGGCCCCCTCTCGCCTCCAAGAAGATACGCCCGCCTCGGGGCTGTCGGCTCCGAGGCGGTAGGACTCTATACACGAACGTGAGCGGGTCAGAGGGGGCCAAGCACGCCGGCCTCGGTCACAGAAGAGCCCGTCCGCGCCTTTTGGCACGGGAGACGGAGGGCGTGGTCCCGGGAAAGGGCCCCTTGGGAATCGGCAGAATTTCCCCGGGTTGATCCACTGGCGCCGGACCTTGAGTGGCTTGGCAGGCGGCTGGCGTCCGGCGTCACCTTCCACTCCGGTGCCGGTTACCCGGCCGAGGGCACCGCGACGATCGATCCACCTTTATGCCAGACACTTCCGCCGTCGCTGGTGTAGTAGCTAACGAGTTTCCCACTCGCGCTGACTACCACGACTCCATCATGCAGGTCGGAAAAGCCCACGCTCATCACGGCCCCCGTGACACCGTTCATGGTGATAGGCGTATGCCAGGACAACGTGGCCGCGTCGAAGACGTTGAGCTGGGGAACTTGGCCGAGTAGGCCCGACACCGAGAAAACGTCTCCTCGGGAATCCGCGCCGACCACCGGTCGGTTTGGCTCCAGTGGACTGGCGTAGGTTTTGCCGGGCGCGGCCACCTCGGTTACAAATCCGCTCGAGCCCTGCAAAGTAAGCGCGATATCGTAGGAGTTGGTGGCGAAGCCAGGCGGCACGTAGGCGTCCACCAGGCGTTCGCCGGCGGATGCGGAGATCCTTACCTTGCTCCAGGCAGCTCCGCCGTCCACAGTTGCGTAGGCACCGGTTACCACTCCGCCGCTGATACGCGCCCCGAGCAGCGCCATGCCCTTGAGGCCACTTCCCCCGAAGCCGAGCGCGGAGACCCCGCCGCTGGAACCGGTGGCCAGCGTATGCCACTTGACCTGGGTAACCGAGGATGCAAGCAGGCTCACCCCTGCGCCGGAGGAGCCTAGTGCGTAGAGCCGGCCGCCACCGAGGCCTACCGCCTGGCGTACGGGTTCCAGGCTTCCTGGGAGGAAAACCGGGGCGGATACGTGTCCGGGACCAAAGACGAAGACGACGGAGTTTTGCTGTGCGCCGTAGGCGAAGAAGCCGACGGCCTCCTGCTGGGCCGGAGTGAAGGAAAGGGTGATACCGCGGCGCGGCGAGACATTGGCCGGCATACGTAGCTTCCAGCTGCGGCCGCCGTTGCTGGAACTGAAAGCGGCCCAGTAGGGGGTTATGAAGACAGATGAGGAATAGGAGTTGTGATAGCCAACCGTGTTCCAGAGCTGCTCGGTGCCAAAAGTTGCCTGCGCGAGGCCCGTGGTGGTCGTGGCGGAGGACGTGCCGGAGCTGCAGGAGGCGGCGACAACAGCCAGCAGGCCGGAGGCGGCCACACTCAGTATGCCCCTTCGTTTGGCGGAACGGATCAGCAAACTAACCTCCCAGGGCTGCCTTGGCCGTTGCGGCTATCAAGGCCGAATACGAGTGCATCAGCTGCGGGGCGCCTCCACCGCTGTCGGGTGTGACCGCCACCGTCCTCCCGCTCGGATCTATGAAGTAGATCACCTGGGGATGCGTGGGCAGGCCAATGACGCCGTTGGTGGGGATGACACCGTAATCGGCCCAGACACGGTCGAGGTTGGCAACCGGTCCGGTGAGGAAATGCCAGTTGGCAACTCCGGAGAGCGAGTGTTCCACGTCGTATTGGGCGACCGAGGCCGGGGTGGTGAAGGAGGGATTGATGTCGATGGCCACCATCTCGACCTTGCTCGCCTGAGCGCCTAGCGAGTCCACGGCATTGACTATCTCCTTGGACATGACCACACAGGTGTCGTAGCAGACCGGGTCGATGAAGGTGAGCACTACCGCCTTGCCCTTGAATCCCGCCAGGGAGAACCTCCTTCCCGAGGCGTCGGTGAGAGAGAAGGGCGGTGCCGGCTTGTTCACCAACGTCAAGCCTCCGCCGTCGGCCACTGCGGCATAGGTGGGCACCGCAGCGATAACCGCTGGAAGCGCGACGAGCGTTGGGAAAATACCCACCACCAGTGCTCCCAGACCCAAAGAGACCCCGAGCGTGTGCGCCGCGGCCCCACTCGACTTGCCGGCTTCGGCGGGTCTTGCCATCAGCAGTACCGCGGAGAAGGCCGCCAGGGCCACCCCGGTGCCCAGGTCCGTGCCTGCCGGGCCAACGAAACCGAAGGCAGTCCCGAACCACCAGGCCAGCAGCGACAAGACCAGGGACGCCCCGGCCATTGCCCGCCTTTGCGCGGAAAGGATGAGGCCAAGCCCGACAAAAGCAGTGAACACTACCAGGAGCAGGTTCCACAGAGTGGGCTGGGTGGTGGTGTGGACCAGGAGGAAAGTAATCGGGGAGCCGAGCGGGCCGGGCAGCGAAGCAGCCTGGGCGGTACCAAAGATGACGGGCAGCCCTTTGCCCGTCCAGAGGTTTTCGAATGGCGCCGCCTGCAGTCCCGCAGCCAGGATCCAGAAGATCCCGAGACCGGTGGCCAGCCCGGACCAGGAGCGCTGCTTGGCGAGCGCCTGGTTCCTCAAGGTGAGGAATGCCCCCGCCGCTGCCAGCACCAGGCCCGCTCCTGGAGCTCCCGATAGGAAGGACGCTCCGGGAAGGAACAGGCCCCCGAAGCCCTGCTGAAGAATCCAGATGGCCAGGGCGACCACTATCGAGAGCGTTGCTCCGAACCGGCGCACGCGCTCACGGCGCCCGGCCACGAGCAGCAGCCCCACCGCAGCCTCAAGCCATGCCAGGCCGGCGGCGGTGGCCAGAGGGCTAAAGCGCCACAGGTACAGTCCAGCCCGCATCAGCCAGGCAACCGCTGCGGGTTCGCCCGCCAGCGACGGGGTGATCACCGTTGCCGCCATGTGGTAAACAACCGCCGGCCTTGAGATGAGAACGGCGTTCAAGATCCAGATGCCACCGATTATCAGCCTGAAGAGGTGCGCCCCCCTGGGCTCGGGATCTTCGTCCTCTCGCGAAAATGCCGCGGCGATCGGGCCGGGGAGACGGGCGAAAAAGCCCGGCGCTACCAGCGAGGCCAGGTAGGCGGCGCCCCCGATGACGAATACCGCCAGGGCTCCATAGGCAAGACGGAGATAAATGCCGTTGGCTAGGTTGGCGGTTATCACCGCGCCAGGCAGCGCCATGCGGCATTCTCCTCACAGGGGTGGGCCCGGGCGATCGTACTCCGGGCGGGCTCTGGACATATTAACGATCCAGGGCAGCGCCTGGCGCAGATGGTGCCGCTGCTTGTTCAGGCCGGGATCAGGCCTCCATGCCCCAGGATGCCCAACCCCCCAGGTCATGGGCCAGTGCATTGGCTTGCAGCGGTCCTCGGGAGCCCCGATAATAGATCTCGCATTCGGGCGGGTCCGTTATGGCCGGCTCGACGATACGCCACGCTTCAATTACGGCATCCTGACGGGCGAAGCGCGACAGGTCCCCGTTCATGGCATCGGCAAGCAACACCCGGTAGGCCTCGCTCGCACTTGCGGACAGGCACGGGTCGGCGACCTCCAGGTCGACAGGGGTGGGCAAGAGCTCTGAACCGGGGGTCTTCACCTGTAGCCGCAAGGTGATCCGCTCGGAGGGCTTCATCTCGAAACGCAGCTCATTGGGGAGTAGTGACGCCGCGGAGGCCTCTCCGAACAGGCGCGACGGTGGCTCCTTGAATCGGACCACCGCCTCGGTGCTCGTGGCATTCAAGTGCTTGCCTGTCCTTATCAGGAACGGCACTCCAGCCCAGCGCCAGTTGTCGATCTGGGTACGCAGCGCAACGTAGGTCTCGGTGGCCGAATGTGGATCCACGCCGACTTCGCTCCGATAACCCTCGTATTGGCCACGTACCAGGTGACCTGGTTTGGGCGCCCGCATGGCCTTCAGCACCTTCAGCCTCTCGTCCCGGAGTGCATCGGGATCGTTCGACGCCGGTGGTTCCAGCGCCAGGAGGGCAACCAGCTGCAGGAGGTGGTTCTGCACCACGTCGCGCGTGGCGCCAATGCGGTCGTAGAAGGCGCCGCGCCCCTCGATGCCGAAGTCCTCGGCCATGGTTATCTGGACGCTCGAGATGAGGTTGCGATTCCAGATCGGCTCCAGGATCGAGTTGGCGAAGCGGAACACCAGCAGGTTCTGAACCGGCTCCTTGCCCAGGAAGTGGTCGATTCGGTAGATGGACTCCTCAGGAAAATGCCGATGCAGGTGCGTGTTTAGACGCATCGCGGATTCGGTGTCACGGCCGAAAGGCTTCTCGATTACCACCCTGGCGGCGCGATTGAGATGACGGGCGGCAATACCCTCCACCACCGTTTCGAACATGTCGGGCGGCACTGCGAGGTAGAAGATGGGCCGATGGTACCCGACCAGCTCGGCCTCCAGCTTCTCGAAGAGGGATACGTCCTGGTAGTTGCCACTGAGGTAGCGGAGGCTCTCGTTCATTCGATCGAGAACCTCGATGTCGATGTCCTCGCCCGCCAGCTTGATGGAATTTACGGCGTAGTGGCGGAACTGCTCGTCGCTCCAGTGCGTAGCCGCGACGCCGATCACCTTGGAGGGGAGCTGGCCCCGGAGAGCGAGGCGGTAGCAGGCGGGAAGGAGCTTCTTCTGGGCGAGATCTCCCGATGCCCCGAAGAGCACCAGGGCGTCAGATTTAGGTCTTTTCCTGCCGATGGCCGCCGTCAAGCTGAACTCCTCGCCGGGCCGGCTCCGGCCCCTTGAGCTGAAACTACCACGGTACCTCGTATTCGGTGCCTCGGGGCCCCCTGGTCCGGTTTGCCTGGCACTCAGCTTGCCGTAGTAGGGTTTTGGTCAGGCAGGCTACGGAGAGTATCAGCGATGTCATTTTCCAGTTCGGAAGCGCACGGGCGACTTAATCCCTATGTCACTTTCGGCACCACCCCGGCGGGTTTCTGGCGCCGGGTATTTTCCACTCTGGTCGACGAGTTGGCCGTATTCCTGATAGTGGTGGCCATTGCCAAGGTCGTTGCTCCCGGCATCTCCATCACCGGGGCGACCAGCGGTGCAGCCTTCTATCATGCCGCCTTTGTCTTCACGACGCTGATGGTCGTGGTTTACACCGCCTACGAAGTGATCCTCGTAGGTCGCGCTCCTGGGCGTACACTGGGCTGCTACGTGGCCGGGATCCAGGTCGTCTCCACGCTGATGGACACTCCCGGGTACTCACGCTCGTCCAAGCGCGTCGCGGTCTACCTTGCCAGCGAGGTCCTGGGCTTCACACCTGTACCGGGCCTCGGCCAGCTGCTCTTCCTGGTCGACAACCTCTGGATGCTCTTTGACCGCGATCGCCAAACCCTGCACGACAAGATCGCCGACACCTACGTGATCATTCATCGCCGAGGCGTGGTTGAGCAGCGGCAGGAGAGCTTCTAGACCACTCGTTCGTGCCCGGCGGCGGCACTGTTATGCTTTTCGCATGCCGCAATGGGATGTAACAGGGCCTGTCAACACCGTAATCGACTGGGCGGAGAAGGTCCTTTACGTAGCCGTGGCCGTGCTGTTGGTCGCGATGTCAGCCTTCGTGATCGTCCAGTCGTTCCGCGACCTGTTCCAGCTCAACCCGACCAAGTCGCTCACCATCGACCTTGCAGTGGTGTTGAACGACGTCCTCTTTGCGATCATCATCCTCGAGCTTCTCTCGACCGTTGTTGCCCACCTTCGAAAAGGCGGGTTCCAAGTAAAGGCCTTCTTATATATCGGCATCATCTCCTCGGTGCGGCGAATACTCGTGCTTGGTGCCCAGCTCTCCGCCAGCACCAAACTCCCTGAGGCCACCTTCCGCAACGGCATTATCGAGCTGGGTGTCGATGCCGGGGTGGTGCTGGTTCTGGCGATCGCGCTCATCATCGTGCGATCGCGCAACGTTCGGGTGCCTTCGCAGGGCAGGGTCGCACGCGCGCCGGAGGCAAGTCCTTAGCGTTCCGCGTCCCCGTAGCGAAAGTGGTGGGTTAGCTCCTCGAGCAGCGAAAGCACTTCGGGCTCCAGCTGAACGTCCAGAGCGGCCACCGTGTCGGCCAGCTGCTCAGGAGCACTGGCGCCGATTATGGGTGCTGTCACCGCCGGATTGTGAAGAACCCACGCAAGCGCCAGGGTTGCCGTCTTCAGACCGGCGTCGGAGGCGACTCGGCCGATGTCCGCCACCGCTTCGAAGGCGGATCCATGCCAATAGCGCTTCTGGTAGATCCCCTGGGCGGTTCCCAGGGTGAAGCGGGTCCCGGGAGTTGGATCCGAGGTGGGATCGTGCTTCCCGGTCAGCATTCCGCCGGCCAGGGGGTTGTAAGGGATCACCCCGATCGCATCGGTCGCGCAGAGCGGGAACAGCTCTCGTTCGAACTCACGGAATAGGAGGTTGTAGCGCGGCTGCACGGTGGCAAATCTTTCCAGACCATTTGCGGCGGCAACCCCTTGGGCGCGTGCCAGCTGCCAGGCAAGAAAATTGGAGGCACCGATGTAACGCACCTTGCCTTGGCGGACCAGGTCGTCCAAGGCCGACATGGTCTCCTCTATAGGCGTCTCGGGGTCGTAGCGGTGGAGCTGGTAAAGGTCGATGTAGTCGGTGCCAAGGCGCTTCAGGGATCCTTCGACGGCGTCCATGATGTGCTTGCGCGAATTACCCTCGTGGAAGGCCTTGGGGCCCATCCGTCCCGAGCATTTGCTGGCGATGATGAATTCGGAGCGCCGCCCGCGCAACCACCTCCCGACGATCTCTTCGGTCCGCCCCACCGTCTCCAGGCTTCCACCCAGTGGGTACACGTCGGCAAGGTCGAGGAAGTCGATGCCGTGCTCGTGAGCGGCATCCAGGATGCGGATGGACGTGGCCTCGTCCACCTGCAGGCCGAAGGTCATGGTCCCCAGGCACAGCTTGGAGACCATGAGTCCGGTAGATCCGAGCCGGGTGTAGCGCATGAGCGGCTCTCCTCTCAGTCCTTGGCGTCCCAGGTGGTGACCAGATGCCTGGCGGCCCTCGCCTCGTCGACACGGCTCGCCGGAGTGAGCTGCGGCGCCTCGTGCAGACTCTGGGCGCCTTCACCGCTCTCGGCCATGCTCGCGATCTCGATCAGCGCCGCCGCCAGGGCGTCGAGTGTCTGTCGCGACTCGGTTTCGGTGGGCTCTATCATGAGCGCCTCGTCGACGATCAATGGGAAATAGACAGTGGGCGCGTGGAAGCCGCGATCCAGCAGGGCTTTGGCCACGTCGAGGGCTCTTACGCCGGCCGCCTTTTTCAGGTTCGAGGCCGTGGCCACGAACTCGTGCATGCAAGTCGCCTGGTAGGCCGGCGGGTAATGCTCGGCAATGAGGGTCTTGAGATAGTTGGCATTCAGTACCGCCATGCGGGACATGAGCCCCAGACCATCTCCGCCGAGAGCCAGCATGAAGGCCAAGGCGCGGGCGAAGACCACCGCGTTGCCGAAGTGGGAGTGAACCCGGCCGATGGAGTTCTCAGGTTGGATGAGATCGAATCCGGTCTCCCCCCTAACCGGGTACGGCCCGGGCAGGAACCGTGCGAGCCTCTCCACTACCGCCACCGGCCCCGAGCCTGGTCCGCCACCCCCGTGCGGGGTGGCGAAGGTCTTGTGCAGGTTGGAGTGGACGATGTCGAAGCCCATGTCACCGGGGCGGGCGACGCCGACGATGGCGTTCAGATTGGCGCCGTCGTAGTACAGGAGGCCGTCCACATCGTGGATGGCTGCGGCGATCTCGGCAATTTCCTCTTCGAAGAGTCCGACGGTGTTGGGGTTGGTGAGCATGATCCCGGCCACTTCGCTGTCGACCAGGCCGCGAAGCGCAGCCACGTCAACCAGGCCGCGGGCGTTGGAGGGAACCGTTACCGCCTGATAGCCCGAGAGGGTGACCGATGCCGGGTTGGTTCCGTGAGCGGAGTCCGGAATCAGCACCTTGGTCTTCTGGTTGCCACGATGGCGATGGTAGGCCTTCATGATCAACAGCCCGGTTAGCTCCCCTTGGGCTCCGGCTGCAGGGGCGAAGGTGGCCGCATCCATGCCGGTAATCTCCAGCAGGTACTCCTCCAGCGTGCAGATCAGCTCCAGCCAACCCTGAATGGCTGAGACGGGCGCGAGAGGGTGGGTGTTGGCGATGCCGGGCAAGTCCGCGACGGTGTCGGCCAGTTTCGGGTTGTACTTCATGGTGCAGGAGCCCAGCGGATAGGCGCCAAGGTCCACCGAGTACTGCCGATGTGTGAGTCGCGTGAAGTGTGCCACAAGGTCGCGCTCGGAGACCTCCGGCAGATCCAGGGGCTCCGTTCGCAGATATGCGGCATCGATCACCGATGCCGCATCAACCAGAGGAACACCGTTGTTTCTCAGTGCTCCGCTGCGCCGCCCGGAGACGGAGAGTTCGAATATGGTGGGCTCAGGGCCCCCTCCCATCAAGGGGATGGAGGTCGCCTTGCCCCCGGCTGCAAAGATCTCGGTCTGGGTCACTTCAGCACCTCGGCAAGTTCGTCGACGTAGCGGTCCATCTCCGCCTTGGTTCTCTTTTCGGTCACCGCTACCAGCAGTGATCCTTCGAAGGCACCGATGGATCGCCTCCCTTCAAGCGCCACACCGGCCAGGAAGCCCCGGCCGAGCATCTCCTCGATGACCTCGGATGCGGGCCGTTGCAAAGAAACCGGGAACTCCCGTACCGACCCGCTCCCGAGGCGCACTTCTCCGATCCCCCGCTGCTCCATGAGCGAGGAGAGATAAAAGCGGCCGGAAAGGCAGCGCCGCCCGAGCTCCGCGAAGCCCTGGCGTCCGAGCCAGGAGAGGTGAATAGCGGCCCAGACCGCCATAAGCGTCTGGTTGGTGCAGACATTGGAGGATGCCTTCTCGCGGCGGATGTCCTGCTCTCTGGCACGCAGCGTGGTCACATAGGCGGTATTGCCCCTGGTGTCCACCGTCTCCCCCACCAAGCGCCCGGGAAGCAGGCGCACAAGCTCCATGGTGGTCGAAAAAAGACCCAGGTACGGGCCGCCAAAGGAGAGCGGTATTCCGAGGGATTGTCCCTCGGCCACCGCGACGTCGGCTCCAAGCTCGCCCGGAGACTTCAGCAGGCTCATAGCCACCGGGTCGTATGCCACAACCAGGAGGGCGCCGGCCTCGACCGCACGCCGCTTAACAGCTGCTATGTCCTCGATCAGACCCAGGTAGTTGGGGTAGGCGACCACGTAACAGGCAACGCCCTGTGCGTCATCGGGCCATACCGTGTTTCCGGAGGCGTCCACCGGCGCCACCTCCACGTCGTGCCCCGGGCCCATCGCAAAGGTGGAGACGGTCTCGCGCCAATGCGGGTTCACCGCCTCGGAGAGCACGACTCTCGAGCGCTTGGTCTTGGCCACCGCCAGATTCACTGCTTCGACCAGAGCCGAGGCGCCGTCGTAGAGCGAGGCATTGGAGATTGGTAGCCCCGACAGGCGGGAGACCATTGTTTGGTATTCAAAGAGCGCCTGGAGCACGCCCTGGGCCACCTCAGGCTGGTACGGGGTGTAGGCGGTCACGAACTCGCTGCGGCCTCCCAAGGCCCTCGGGGCCGAGTAGAGGTCGTGGTCGTATGCCCCCCCGCCCGCGAAGCAGATCATCTCGCGCGAGGAGGGCCGATTGCGCGAAGCGATCGTGTCCATCTTCTCGATGACCTCGACCTCCGACAGTCCGGCGGGAAGGGCCAACGGCCGCCCGAGCCTGAGGGCCTCGGGTATGGACGTGTAAAGATCGTCTAAGGATTGGAGCCCGAGGAAGCTCAGCATCGAGCTGATCTCCTCCTCGGTGTGCGGCACGAAGCTGGACACGGAAGGGCCTTTCCTTTCTTGGACTATGTGAGTTCTGGCGCCGCGGGGCGGTTCAACTCGACTTGCGAACGAATGGGAGCGGACAGACCGTGCCCGCTATGGAGCGGGTGCCCGAGCGGAGTTCGACTTCGGTCCCCTCCTGCAGGGACGGGTCGGCCAGGCAAAGCGCAATGCCAACGCCCAGAACAGGCGAGAAGTTGCCGCTTGTTGAGAAGCCCACCTGGTCGCCTCCGGCGAAAAGCTCCATGTGTTCGCGCATTGGCTGGCGGCTGCTGCCCTTCACTCCGAAGAGGAGGCGGCTCGGTCCGGCGGCGAGCTCGGCCTCCAGCGCGGCACGGCCGATAAAGTCACCCTTTGACATGGAGACCACCCAGCCCAGCCTGGCCTGGTAAGGCGTGATGCCCTGCCCCAGCTCATGTCCGTGCAGCGGCAGCGCAGCCTCCAGGCGCAGAGTATCGCGGGCGCCCAGGCCGGCCGGGACGATTCCGGCCTCGAGAATGCGCCCGAAGAGCTTCTCGGCGGCGGAGTTCGGCACCGAAATCTCGACCCCGTCCTCTCCGGTGTAGCCGGTGCCGGCCACCACGACCGGCGTGCCCTCGAATTCGAGCTCGACCACCTTGAATCTGCCAACCTCCGCCGCAGCGGGAAAGACGGCACGCAGCTTGGTCCGGGCCGCCGGCCCCTGCACTGCAAGCACCGTCCGGTCTTGGGTGACGTCTGTGCCGCCGATCGAGGAGATCACCGAGGTCGTGTTCGACGCATTGGGCATGACGTCGAAACGTTGCTGGGAGACCCACCAGACGATGATGTCGTCCACTACCGAACCGTCCTGGCCAAGATGGTGGGTGTACTGGGCGCGACCGGGGGCGATCTTGTTCAGGTCGTTGGTGAAACTGCGCTGCAGGGTCTCAAAGGCGCCCGGCCCCTCGAGCCGCACCGTGCCGAGGTGGGACACATCGAAGACGACGGCGTCGCCGCGGCAGGCCAGGTGTTCTGCGACGGTCCCCTGGGGATACGCGAGGGGCATCTCCCAGCCGCCGAAAGGCACCATCTTGGCGCCTAGGCGCTTGTGGTAGGAATTGAGAAAGCTGTACTTAGGATCCACCGCATCAACAATACTCACGCTGTCCGACCAATGCGCCAACCTGCAGGATCAGCGCGGTGGCCGCTTTGCCCCACGCGGGCGGTGTCAGCTCAGTTGTGAGTTGCTATGACCGTCGAGGGCCCGGTGGCATCAGCCTTCGGAGCCGGCACCTCGGCTTCGCGGAAGTCCGCGATCGAGACGATCCGGTCCTCGAGTTCGTGCTTGATGTCATTCAGGGAAAGCACCATGCCGAAGACCATCTGGTTGCCGCGCATCACGTCGACGAGGTTCTCCTCGTCCCGTGCCAGTACCGACTTCGAGCCGCCGCAAAAGACGAGGCCGGCGTTGGAGAGCGTCATTCCTTCGATCTTGGAGATCGATTCGACCATGCGCCGTACCCCTTGCAGAGCCAGGCCATTGTCGATCAGGCGCTTTACCAGTTTGAGCCGGATGAGATCCTCGTAGGAGTACCTGCGTTGCGACCCACTTCCGTGCGCGTCCGCAATCGATGGTCTGATGAGATCTGTGCGTGCCCAGTAGTCGAGCTGGCGATAGCTGATGCCGACGATCTTGGCGGCCTGTAGGCCACTGTAACCATCGACCTCGCTGGTTTGGTTCACCTCAGAGTGTCCTCTGTTAAACGTCAAAGACGGCCTAATCCTACTACAGCTTTCGAACAGCCCTCCGCCCGGCTTTAGTTGCAATCGTGGAATTTCGCGCATGAAACACCGTCGTACCCGGGGTCACGCAGCCAACCGGCAGTTTGCGGGACTGGATCAGTCGCCGTTACGGGCCACAGGCAGGCCTAGGAGAAGTCCTCCGGGGAGATGTTGTTGAGGAACTCGCGGAATTCATCGATGACCTCGGCCTCTTCGCCCTCGACCTCGAGGTTGTCCTCGAAGACCTCCTCCTCTTGCACGACTACGCCTTCCCGGGCCATGAGATCGTCGGCCACGAAGATGGGCACGTGGGCGCGGATGGCCAAAGCCACCGCGTCCGATGGTCGGGCGGAGACCACCATTTTCCCGAGAGGGCCGACAAGGTGGATGTCCGCGTAGTAGGTCGCCTCGACCAAGTCGACAACCACGACCCGCTCTATGCTCCCCCCGAGCCGCCCCACTAGTTCGAGAGCGAGATCGTGGGTAAGCGGGCGCGGGGCCTCATAGCCGCGCTGTGCCATGGCGATGGCCGTAGCCTCCGGCGCGCCTATGAAGATAGGCAGGCTCCGGTGCGGCTCTGCAATCTCACGCAACAGGATCAGCGGCGTGTTGGAGCGAAGATCGACTCTCACTGAAGACAGCTCGACTTCTACCATGGCAACAGCCTAGTGCCATTTTCCCAGCGATGGGAGAGGCCGGCGCTGCTCTAGGACTGCTCTCCGATAAGGCTTGAGACCAGTTGGGAGAGAAGCAGCCGCCGGAAGCGCTCAGAGTGCTCCTCGAGGGCCCTCGCCGTCTCCGCCGCCTTGCGCCGCCCACGCGCCCCTCCAGTTCCGAGCTGTGTGGCAACCAGTTGTTCGATCAGCCCGAACTCCTTCTCAACCGACACCCTCAGCGACTTCAGGTGCCGTGGCGCAAGACCTAGGCCGTCGAGGCTCTTGGCCACCTTGGCCACTTCCACCAGCTGGCTGTCGTAGGCGACCGCTCCTTGCACCTTGGTCGGCTTGACGATGCCGTACTGCTCCAGCTCGGCAAGGAAAGCCGCGTTGATCCCCGCCTGGGCGATGAACTCCCGGGGCATGAGGCTGCCCGCCACCCCTTCGCCAGCCTCCGCAGGCGGTTCGTTGGCGGACTCCTGGGTGGGCCGCTTGCGCCCCTTGCGCGGCTTGGTCTCGGCGGCTTGGGCCTCCTCGGCCACGACCGGCTCTGGCTCGGCAGGGGTTGGGCTCTCCTCGGGCCCTGGCGGACCGGAAGTCGCCCGGGTCAGTTCCTGAGGGGGAACGAGAGGAACGTTGGCGAATGCGGTGGCAGTCGAGGCGACCAGCAATTCCAGGCCGGATTCCTGCGAAAGGGTCGGCGGAGCGGTTTCGGCCGACTCGGTTTCGGCCGACTCGGTTTCGGCCGACTCGGTTTCGGGCCGAGGCGGTTGCGCAAACATAAATGCCTGGGCCGGTAGCTCGGCCGGCTCCGGCTCGATGTCGGGAACCACTCTCAGGGAGCGGGTCTCAGGCGTCGGATTCGCCACTTCATCGGGAACATCATCCCCATCGAGCCCCAGGCTTGGCTGGTCTCTCCTTGGTCTGGCTCCCGGGCGTCCTTTCCTGCCGCTCCTGTGCTCGTCCGATTCCCCGGTGAACTGCTCACGAATCACCGCGAGGGGAAGATACTGGTCGCGCTGGAGCTTGAGGATGGCGACAAGCCGGTCGATGTCGGCCTGGCAAAAACGCCTGAAGCCGGCAGCGGTGCGCTCAGGAGCAATCAGCCCCTTGGCCTCCAGAAACCTGATCTTGGAGATGGAGACGTCTGGGAACTCCTGCTGCAGCAGAGCCAGCGCCTCCCCGATGGAATAGGACGTGTCCTTTTCGGCCGCCTCCATCTCACTCCTTCGGGACAACAATGAACAAAAGCCGATACTTGCCGATTTGGACTTCATCTCCGCTCTTCAGGCCCTGGTAGTCGGTTCGCACGTGATTCGCGTACGTTCCATTCAAGGACCCCACGTCGGAGATCGAGAACTCCTCTCCCTCCCTCACGAGCTCCGCGTGACGGCGGGACACGGTTATGTCGTCCAAGAAGATATCACTATCGGGATGGCGGCCGATCGTGGTTTTTTGCTTTTCCAGGATGAACGAAGTCCCGGAGATCGGGCCGCTTTTCACCACCAGGAGAGCAGCTCCACGCGGCGCGGATTCGATCAGGGAGTTGATGAGATCTTCGCCGGGCTCGGCCCCCACCTCGAGCATGGCCAGGGTGTCGGTGGTTTCCTCACGACGGGACAGCACCGCGCCGCAGGACGAGCAGAAGTTCGATCCGGCCTGGTTGGCATGCCCACAGTTCCGACAGACGATCACTTGCTCCGGCCCCCAGAGTCCGCAAGGCGCAAAACGCCCACGGTGAACCAGAATACCCCGCGGTCGGGTGCCTCACACTATAAAGCTCAACTTCAGATTCAGATTTAGACCTCAGTCATGGACGCGTAGTCCGACGCCGACATGAGTTCCAGGCTCTCGGGATTCTCAACCTCGATCACCGCGATCCACCCACCGTCGTAGGGCGCGGAGTTGATCAGTTCGGGCTGGGCTTCGAGGTCCGTGTTCACCTCCACCACCGTCCCGGTGACGGGTGCATAGATGTCTGACACGCTCTTGGTCGATTCGACCTCGGCGAAGGACGCGCCTGCGGTGATTTGCGCGCCTACGGCGGGCAACTGGACGAAGACCACGTCACCCAGGGCATCCTGGGCGTAATCGGTGATTCCTACGCGGAGGTTGCCCCCCTCGCGTAGCGCCCACTCGTGATCCTTGGTGTAGCTTCTGTCTTCGCGAATCTCCATGGATGACAAATTAGCCTCATCGCCACGTTCGGGTGCCCGAAATCCGCTACCGGCGCTTAAGTGCGTCAACTAGATACGGACTGCGTCGGCGTCGCGCACGATCTGCACGATCCGCTCGGCGAGTTGGCGCGCGAGCATGCGCGACTCGACTTCGTTTTCAAGCTCTACGAAAACCTGGGTAACCGGTTCGACGGGATCGGGAACGATCAAATACCAGCCCTTAGCCTGGGTCACGTAGATTCCATCTATCAGCAGGGGCGCGGCTTCTCCAAGCCCTTCCAGCAAGAGGCGCATGACCATGCCCTTGGTCTCCCACGGTGTCACCACCGACTCGCTCACCACACTGATCACGCCGATTTCGTCGGTAACCTCGGCCAGACTCCGCCCGGTGATCGCCAGCAGGGAGAGAAGTTGGACGAAGGCAGCACATCCGTCGAATCCAGGCAGGAATGCGGGAAAGGAGAAGTCGCCTTCCAGGCCGGCGGCGAGCTCGCCGCCGCGCTCGGAGGAGAGTGCAGCCTCGCTCAGGCCCGCGATACTGCGTTTGGCGAGCACAGGTTCGCCCCCGAAACGCTGGATGGCCTCGGAGGTGGCGCGCGGAGATCCTACCGGGATTACCACTCGCGCCCCCGGGTTTGCCTCGGCCACCAGCCTGCACATGAGAACCTGGAGTTCGTGGCCGGAAAGTATCCGCCCCTTGGAGTCGACGACCTGCATGCGCTCCCCCACCGGGTCGATGGCCACACCCAACTCCGAGCGCGATGAGACCACCAGGTCTGCGAGGCGGGCGAGGTTTGCAGCCGGTAGTGACTCCACCATACGTTTGGTCGAGGAGAAGGGGTTTATCCCCAGGATGTCGCCCCCCAGCTTGGAGAGCACCCCCGGCATGATGTGCGAGGCGACGCCAAAGCTGTAGTCCACCACAAGCTTGAAATTGCGGGCGCGGATGCGGGACACCTCGGCCTGGTCGAGTAGGGACTGGGTGTAGAACTCCGTGTTTCGTGCCGGAAACTCGATGTCGCCGAGCTCGCCGGCCAGCACGTTCCGGAAGTCCTCACGGGCCAGCCCTCGCTCGATCTTGCGTTGGGTGCCCTCGTCGAGGTCGACGCCACCCTCGTCTATGAAACGGATGACCACCGACTCCGGGTCGGCGGGATCCAATCCGACCAATATGCCGCCCTTGGAAGAGGTGTTGCGCACATGGAAGCGAAGTGCCGGTACGGTCGCCACCTCGAGGTCGGCCACGTCAATCCCGACGGCATTTAGGCCGACCATGATGGCGCGCTTTAGGGTGCGCGCGGCTCGCGACGAGTCGCGCGCGGTCGTGATGCGTGCGCCAGGCCGGAGGGTCGATCCGTAGGCCATGGCAAGGCGGAGGGCGAGTTCGGGACCGATGTCGACGTTGGCGATCCCCTTGACTCCGGTGGGAGAGAATACGCTGCGCGTGCCCTTGGACTCCCACACTATCGAGGTGAGTACTGTGGCACCCGACTGGACCGTCTTGGAGGGATAAACCTTAACGCGAGACATGATCTGTGCACCGTCACCCACGTAGCAGTCCGACCCCAGCACCACCCCGTCCTCGGTGTGGACGCTGCGCCGGATGTCGCACGACTTGCCGACGACGGTGCCGCGCACTATTGACGCCTCACCCACGTAGACGTTTTCGTGCAGGATCGAGTGATCTATCTCCACCGATTTGGATAGTCGCGAGTTGGTGCCGACCACGCTGTAGGGGCCGACGCGCGCGCTGGGGCCGACGCGGCAGTTGTCGCCGATCAGCACAGGTGGCTCTAAGTGGGCACTCGGATGTATTTCGGTGCCGGAACCCACGTAGACGCCGGTGTCGATCATGAAGCCGGGGAGCTCGATCTCCACCTTGCCTGCCAAAGCGTCGTTCTGGGCGCTCAGATAAGCCTCCAGCGTTCCCACGTCTTCCCAGTATCCCTCGCAGGTCATCGCGTGGATTGGCACGCCATCGGCAAGCATGGTCGGGAAGACGTCGTGGGAGAAGTCGAGAACCTTGCCCACCGGCATATACGCGAAGATCTCCGGCTCGAGTACGTAGATTCCCGTGTTTATGGTGTCGGAGAAGACCTGGCCCCAGGTTGGCTTCTCCAGGAAGCGAGCCACGGTCTGGTCCTCGTTAGTGGTCACGATCCCGAATTCCAGGGGGTTCTCCATCGATTTGAGCGCGATGGTCGCGGTGGCGGAACGTGAGCGATGGAACTCGAGTACCGCCGTCAGATCGATGTCTGTGAGCACGTCGCCGGAGATAACCAGAAAGGTTGAGTCGAGCATTCCGCGGCAGTTCCCCACTGAGCCAGCCGTGCCCAACGGGGAGTCCTCGTTCGAGTAGCTGATGCGTATCCCGAAGTCGGATCCGTCGCCGAAGTATGTGCGGATTGCGTTGGCCATGAAGGCAACGGTGATCACAGCTTCGTCGAATCCATGTTTCTTGAGCAGGTTGAGTATGTGCTCGAGCATGGGCCGATTGGCCACGGGAAGCATCGGCTTGGGGGCCGTGGCGGTCAACGGCCTCAGGCGGGTGCCCTCGCCGCCTGCCATGATGACTGCTTTCAATGTCCCTATGCCCTCCTCGGGTCGCTGGAAGCGAACCTATCAACAAACTTGTGCCGCCGTGATGTGATTGCACCGGCCGACGCCATCAGCTCCTACTTGCCTGACAGCGCCGGGATCAGGTCACGGCGAACGTAGATGGCTGCCGCCCAGTAAAGAACCATGGTTCCGGCCAGGGCGAGCGCGATGCCAATACCGTGCATTACGCGGAGGTCCGGGTGGGTCTGCTCGCCAAGGAGAATCGCGGGAAGCGCGAAGAGCAGGAGCAGAGTCCCGGCCTTTCCGGCCCAGATGACGTTCAAGCGGTGCGATTTCGCCTTGTACAGATAGGCGGAAATAGCGGAGATAAGGGCCTCGCGCACCAGCATGACCGCACCCAGCCAGAGTGGAATCCAGCCCTCCACAAGAGCCGTAATCCCCACTGCAAGGATTACCACCCGGTCGGCGGAAGGGTCGATGATTTTTCCCAGCTCCGATATCTGGCCTAGGTGCCGTGCGAGGTAGCCGTCCAGGAAGTCGGTGACCGAAATGAATGCAAGCAGGATTGTCGCGGTAATGAAGTCCCGGCGGACCAATGCGAAATAGAGGGATACCGGAAGGAGCAGCAGGCGCAGCAGCGTGACCAGATTGGGAATGGTCAATACCGCGTTTGTGCTCTGGTCGGGGCGCCCGGATCCAAGCGCACCCCGGTTGCTTTGACTTGCGTTCCCGGGCACGGCATTCAACCTAGTGGGCGGATCCGAGCTAGCGCCGTCCGCGATCGGACCCCCTGTGGAAGCCCTCAGAACTCCACCACCAATCCATCGAAGGCGGCCAGGACCTCGCCTGGATGGCGTGCCTGCACCAGCCGTGCCGCAGCAGCAGCATTTCCCGGGTATGCCACATGGGTGACCACCAGGCGCTTCGCCTCCGAACGCGTCGCAAGCTCGGCCAATTCGCCGGTGTCCAAGTGGAGCCCCGCTGGCGCGGAGTCCGGCCGTGTGAGCCAGGTCGACTCGCCCAGAAGGAGGTCAACCCCGTGAAAAAAGGAGGCAAGGGATTGGGAGGGCCCGGTGTCCGCCGTGTAGGCCATCGAGGTGCCACGCGGGTCGGTGACCTTGGCGGCAAGCGTCCCGGGGATGTGCTCGGTAGCGGTAAATGCGATCTCGAGCTGGCCAAGGTCGACGCGGTCGCCCGATTCGACCGCCCGGGGAACCAGGATGCCTCCGAAGTCCTCCACCACCAGTCTCGAGATCGCTTCCAGTGTCTCGGTGGAGGCGAGAAGCGGTATCGCATGCAGCCGCGCTCCGGGCACGAACCTCAA
>JAJZLQ010000048.1 GCA_021850605.1 Actinomycetes bacterium | reverse complement strand
GCTCGCCTGGCTGGACCGCCGAGTCGTGCACCTGCGCCGGGAAGCCGCCCACCAGCTCGTGAGCTGGCTGGGGGACACCTACAGCGAGGTGGTGATCGAAGACCTCGACCTCGCTGCCATGAACAAGAGCATGGGGCGCCGGGCCTTCCGGCGTTCTGTGTCCGACGCTGCGTTGGGCAAGATCAGGCCGCAGCTCGCCTACAAGATGGCGTGGAGAGGAAGCACGCTCACGGTCGCCGACCGCTGGTTCGCCTCATCGCGGGTCCATCACATCTGTGGGTGCCGCTTGACCGAGCCGAGGAAGCTCGCCAAACAACTCGTCTGTGCCACAACCGGCGAGCTGGTCGACCGGGACGTCAACGCAGCGAAGAACCTCCGTGACTGGCCGGGTCATGCCAGTTGTGGCTCAGTTGGAGCCACGGCCCCGAAGCCCGCCAGTCCCGCCGGCAGCGGTGGGGGACTCGGCTCCGACGCCAGATCATCCGGTGCCGGAGGAGGAAACGTAAGACCTTTGCAGTCATGCAAGGCCGTTCCCGGTGAGGCCAGAACCAATCCTGGGAACAGGGGCGGAACCCCGAGAAGGGGTGCAGCGTGAGTGGTCGCTACTGCTCACTCATCTGCAACGGTAGAGTTGTGGAGTACTGGCCGTCACCGGTGGTACGGCCTCTCGCGATTAGGAGCATCTGTGGAGATCAGGATCGGTTTCGTCGATTCGCCTCGTGAGCTTGACCTGGAGCTGGAGGAGGCCGACCAAGCGGAGCTCGCCCAGACGGTCGACGCGGCGATGGCCGATAGCGGCCGCCTCTGGTGGGTGACCGACAAGAAGGGCCGCCGCGTGGGGATCAGCACCTCCCGAGTTGCCTACGTCGTCGTCGGCGCCCAGAAGGAGGAGCGTCGCGTAGGTTTCGGCGCGTAGGCCAAGGTCGACCCCGTGGCACCCGGCCCCCACCCCCTAGGGCAGCTCGGGAATGAGCTCCTCTCCCGGCGCCTGGTCTTCGTCACCGGTAAGGGGGGAGTGGGCAAGTCCTCCATCACCGCCGCGCTGGCGCGCATCTCGAGCCGGGCGGGACTGAAGACGCTGGTGTGTGAGGTCGACGCCAAGGGTGATGTGGCTGCGAACTTCGGGGCGGAGCACGTGGGCTTCAAGCCCAAGAGCGTCGCCCCAAACCTCTACGTGATGGCGATGGACACCGAAGAGGCTCTCGCCGAGTACCTGCGCCTCAATCTCCGCCTGCCCATCATCACCTCGCTGGGGCCGCTGGCTCGTGCCTTCGACTTCGTGGCCAATGCCGCTCCAGGTGTGAAGGAGATACTGGTGGTCGGCAAGCTTTCCTGGGAGGTGCGCGAGCGCAACTGGGACATCATCTGGGTGGACGCCAGCGCCAGCGGGCACATCGTCTCCCAGCTGGCTTCCCCGGAGGGGATATCCGAGCTCTTCAAGCTGGGCATCGTCAAGGAGCAGACCGCCTGGATGCAGGAGATCCTCTCCGATCCCCGCACCACCTCCCTGGTTCTGGTGCTCACTCCGGAGGAGACGCCGGTGACCGAGTCCCTCGAGTTGCTAGAGCGGCTCCGCTACGAGACCTCAATCCATGTTCAAGCCTGCGTGGTCAACAAGGTGCTGGGCGAGCCGTTTGCCGCCGGACAGGCGGCGCTCTTCACCGAGATTGCCCACGGGAAGTACCGGGAGGACTTCGAAGCCATCTGTGAAGGCTCGGCCGATGCGCTGGTGGCGGCCTCGGAGCTGGCCCATGGATTGCGCGCCTCGCGTTCGGAGCAGATCCGCGGTTTCCTCTCCGGCCTTGACGAGGGGATCGAGACCGTCTTCGTCCCTTATTTCATGGGGGCGGAGGAAGGTACCAAGCTGACGATCGAGATCGCCGAGGCGCTGATGGAGGAGATGAGCTGAGATGGACGATCTCCTCTCCAAGCTGATTACCGAGAAGTCGATCCTGGTGACCGCAGGCGCGGGCGGAGTGGGCAAGACCACCACCGCGGCGGCGCTCGGCCTGGTGGCGGCGCTCGAGACACGACGCAAGGTGCTGATCCTGACGGTTGATCCCGCGCGCCGGCTGGCGGACGCGATGGGGCTGGCCAACTTCGGGAACGTCGTTACCCGGGTGGACATCTCCGGATTCGCCCACCCCCACCCGCACGGTGCGCTGTACGCAGCCATGCTCGACACCAAGGCCTCGTGGGATGACCTGGTGGCGCGTTACGCACCGAATATGCGCGTGCGCCAGGAGATCCTAGCCAACCCGATCTACGCCAATATCTCCGGCCGTTTCGTCCAGAGCCACGACTACATCGCCATGGAGGCGCTCTACGACATCTACAACCGAGGAGAGTTCGACCTGATCGTGGTGGACACCCCTCCGAGCCGCAATGCCATCGACTTTCTGGACGCACCCGAGCGCATGGCGGAGTTCTTCAGCTCCAAACTGTTGCGCTGGATCACCGCCCCCTATCGATCGCGCTTGGTCGCCGCGGCCTTCAAGCCCTTCTACCAGGTGGCGGACCGGATACTGGGCTCACAGTTCCTGGCCGAGGTGGCCGAGTTCTTCATGTTGTTCCAGTCCATGTATGAAGGGTTCATCGAGCGCGCCAACAGCGTGGCAGGTGTGCTGCGCTCGCCCCAGTGCTCCTTCGTGGTGGTGGCGACGCCGGAGTACGTGCCGATGCGCGAGGCGGAGTTCTTCCTCGGGGCGCTGAAGGAGCGTGGGCTGAACCTGGGGGCGATGATCGTCAACCGCAGCCTGCCTGACTACCTCCGGGATCCACACGCGCGCAGGGCCGCCGGCTCGATGGTCGCCGAGCCGGCCAAACTTGCCGAGCGCGGCTTCGCCGGTGCGGACGCCAAGGTGGTGGCTTCGGTGCTGGCCGAGGTGGGCTCCACCTTTGTCGATTTTGCGGGTCTGGCCGCCGAGGAACGCTCACTCCTCGCCACGCTTTCGGTCGAGCCCAACCGGGTGCTTCGCGCCCCTTACCTTGAGACCGACGTCGCAGACCTCCCGGCGCTCGCGCGAATAGGCTATAACATCAAATCCGCAGATATTTCGACGCGAGGCAATCCCAGAAAGTGATCGACTACCACCTGCACCTCTGGCCCCACGGCCAGCGCGACATCGACCCCACCATCGAGCAGCTTGCCGAATATGTAGACAAGGCCAAAGCCGAGGGTGTGGTGGAGCTGGCCATCACCGAGCACCTCTTCCGCTTCGGCCAGGCGGTCGGCCCGCTGGGGCGCTACTTCCGCCGCTTTCCCGACAGCCCGATGCGCAACCTGATGGAGGACTACTGGTACGAGCACTCCCGGGCCGACCTTGACGCCTATGTGGAGGTGGCGGTGGCCGCCAAGAAGGCGGGGCTGCCGGTAGTGGTCGGACTCGAGGTCGATTATTACCAGGGAGAGATGGACACGGTGGCCGAGCTTCTGAAGGGCTATCCCTTCGACGTGCTGCTCGGCTCGGTTCACTGGATCGACGACTGCCCCTTTGACCATGTCGGAGACCCCTTCATCGAGGCATGGTGGGACTCCTACGGGGTCGAGCGCGCCTGGGACAACTACACCCGGGCCCTGGGCGAACTGGCCAACAGCGGAGCGGTGGACGTTCTTGCCCACCCCGACCTGGTCAAGGTGACCTCGCACTTCCCGCGGGTCCCGGAGGAGTACTACGACCGGATGGCCGAGGCCGCTCGCGACTCGGGTATCGTGGCCGAGGTCTCCTCGGCCGGCTGGCGCAAGCCGGTGGGGGAGCCATATCCGGCGCCCTACCTGCTCAAGAAGTTCAATCAGTACGGTGTCGAGGTGACCACCGCCTCGGACGCACATCGCCTGGGCGAGGTCTCCATGCGCGTCTCGGAGCTGCGCGGGTACCTGAGCGAAGCCGGATACACCTCTCTGGCGACCTTCCGCGACCGCTCCAAGCGCAGACTCGTCATCGCCGGGGAAGGCTGAGACGTGCGCCCTGCCGACTCATCTGGCAGGGCCGAGGAGGGGCGTGGCATGACCACCCTTCCCGTCCTGGCGCGCCGCGCGGGAGTCGGTGCCCTGGACGCCGACCACCTGGTTCGCCTGACCACCAGTTGGGGAATGCTCGCCGACCTGTGCTTCAGTGACCTGCTTCTCTACGTGCCGGTGACCGGTGAGCTCCGTGCTGCCGAGGGTACCGAGGCGGAGCCCAAGTACATGATCGTCGCCCAGGTGCGTCCGGCCACCTCGCGCACGCTCTACTCCCGCGACCTGGTCGGCACGGTGGTGCCCGCCTCCTCCACCCCGGGTATCACCCAGTGCATGACCACCGGCCATATCGCTTTTCGCGAGAGCCGCATGATGCACGCCGACGAGCACCGGGTCAGCTTCTGCATACCGGTGCGCCACCACGACAAAGTGGTGGCGGTGATGGTGCGGGAGTACGAGCTCAACTCCAAGCGCGTGCGGGGAGAGCTGGAGCGGGAGTACGTCTCGCTCTTCGAGCGTTTCGCCAACATGATCACCCGCGGGGAGTTCCCGTTCTACGTGGATGAGCCGGCGGAAGCCCCGCGTGTAGGTGACGGCGTGATGGTGCTCGATCATGATGGCAACATCACCTTCATGAGCCCCAACGCCGCTTCGGGGCTGCACCGCCTGGGGCACTTCTCGGCCCGGGCCGGGGACCACTTCAGGGAGTTGGGCGTGGACATGACCGCGGCGGAGCGCGCCCGCGTCACCCGGTTGCCGGTGGTGGAGGAGGTGGAAACCCGGCCGGACTCCATCATCATCTTCCACGCCATCCCGCTGCTCGCCGACGGTGAGTACGCGGGCGCGCTGGTCCTGATGCGCGACATCACCGAGCTGAGGCGCCGTGACCGGCTGCTGCTCTCCAAGGATGCCACCATCCGCGAGGTGCACCACCGGGTGAAGAACAACCTGCAGACCATCTCCTCCCTTCTCAGGCTGCAGGCTCGCCGGATCGGCTCGGATGCCGGGCGGGGTTCGCTGATGGAGGCGGAGCGTCGCATCCGCTCCATGGCGCTGGTGCACGAGATCCTCTCCCGTGACGTGGGTGACCAGGTCGACTTCCAGGAGGTGGTAGGGGCCGTCGTCCAGCTGGCCCAGGAATCGGTCCCACCAGGGCTGATGCTGGACATCTCGGTCGTCGGCGTTCCCGGAGAGCTCGATGCGGCCAAGGCCACGCCTCTGGCCCTGACCATCGCCGAGCTGATCCAGAACTCGATCGAGCACGCATTCGGCGGCCGCGATGAGGGGAGGGAGTCCCGCTCGGGCAGTATAACCATCTCCCTAAGCCGACGCGAAGAGTGCCTCGACATCGAGGTGGCCGACACCGGCGTAGGCTTTCCAGAGGGCTTCGATCCAGAGAACTCCTCCTCGCTGGGACTCGCCATCGTGCGCAGCCTCGTAACCACGCAGCTGGGCGGAAGCATCCGCTTCGAGAGCCAGGGTGGGGCCAGGGTCTTGATCGAGGTGCCGGTGGAGCCGGGCCTCGAGTGACGCTACGAGAGAGAATGCAATGAACCAATTGAACCGGCCAGTGGTGCTAGGTCATCGGGGGGCCTCCTACGGCCGCCTGGACAATTCCCGCGCCGCTTTCGAGGCGGTACGCCCCGCGGGAGGTGACGGAAGCGAGTTCGACGTCCGCGCCACTCAGGACGGGATCCTGGCGGTGATCCATGATCCGCTCGTCAAGGGTTACGGGGCGGTGGCCGAGCACACCTTTTCCGACCTCAACCGGGCTGCCGGCGGAGAGCTTCTGCGGATCGAGGAGGTTCTCGAGATTCTCGACGGCCAGATCATCGACATCGAGATAAAGAGCGACCCCAAAGAGGTCGGCTGGGTACCCTCGGAGCTGACATCGCGCCTTCTCGGCCGGATCCTGTACTCCTACTCCGGCTCCTGTGACATCTTTGTGACAAGTTTCTCAGAGGCGGCCCTGGAGGCATTCGCGAAGGTCGCCTCGGGCTATCCCCTCGGCCTCTTGACCGCCATCGGTGCGGACCTGCCCGAGCGTTGCAAGGCGGCAAATGCCCTGGGAGCTGCGTATATCCTTCCGCATCACTCCTCGCTGGACGCCGAGGCGGTGCAAGGCGCCCACGAGGGGGGCCTGAAGGTCTGCACCTGGACGGTTGATGTCGGCCCTCGCATCGCCGAGCTGGCCTCCTTCGGTGTGGACGGAGTGATAACGAACCGGATAGATTTGGCACTTGCCGCGCTGGGTGCGAAAATCGATTGATTTCACCAAGCGCGATGCCGGCAATGTGCGGCGCCGCTAGAAAGCAATAGCAAGGGAACGCCTGGATATGAAGATCGCTGTTTGTGTAAAGCAGATTCCGGACCCCGCCTCTCCTCAGAAGCTCGACGCGTCCTACAACCTTGCCCGTGACGGCAAGCTGATCATGGACGAGTCGGACTCCTACGGTGTCGAGATGGCGCTGCAGCTGGTTGACGCCTCTGGCTCGGGTGAGGTGGTCGTCTTTTCGATGGCACCGCGCAATGAGACGTCGGGCATCCGCAATGCGCTGGCCATGGGTGCGCATCGCGGAGTGCTGGTGAGCGACGATGCGCTGGTGGGCTCGGACGCGCTCTCCACTGCCAAGGTTTTGGCCAAGGCCATCGGCCGCGAGCCCTTCGACCTGGTGATCGCGGGAACCGAATCGAGCGACGGCTACACCGGCACCCTCCCGGTGCAGGTTGCCGAACTGCTCGGAGTCGCCTCGGTCACCTTTGCCAAGAAGGTCCAGGTGGACGGTGGCTCCCTCAAGGTGGAGCGCCAGACCGAGGCAGGCTACGACGAGGTCGTCTCGCCGCTGCCGGCGGTCGTCACCGTCACCGCGGGCGTGGTCGAGCCGCGCTACCCCTCCTTCAAGGGGATCATGGCTGCAAAGTCGAAGCCCGTCGAGACCTTGGGTATCGGGGATCTGGGCCTGACCGCCGACGAGGTCGGCAAGACCGGGGCGCGCGAGGAGATATCCGAGGTGCGTGAGGCCGAGGCGAGAGCCGCGGGCACGGTCGTTGTCGACGAGGGCGACGCCTTCAACAAGGTCGTCGAGTACCTGGAGCAGATCAAGGTCATCTGATTGGCTCGTATCCCGGCCCGTTGCCGGGAACGCGTGGCAGTGCCGGCGCAAGGCGCCGGCGAGAGAAGGAACGGATTTTAGTCATGGGACTTTCCAAGATCTGGGTGCTGGCCGAGGTGGCCGGTGGCAAGGTATCCGCGGCATCGCTGGAACTGGTCAGCGCAGCCGCCCGCTTCGGTGACGAAGTGACCGCTTTTGTCGTCGGCGAGCCGGGAGGCGAGGTCGAGTCCTCGCTGGCCGGCTTCGGAGCCTCGCGCCTGGTGGCCATCACCGGCCTGGATTCGCGCCTGCCCGGCTCGGTGGCGGCCGCGGTAATGGCGGCCCGGGCCGCAGGCGACCAGCCCGAGGCGATCTTCTTCCCCGCCTCCTACGAGGGGCGAGACGCGGCGGGAAGGCTTTCCGCCAAGCTCGACCGACCGGTCATCACCAACGTCGTCAACCTGAACCCCGATAACGGGTCGCTCGTGGCCGAGCACGCCATCTTCGGTGGGAGCCAGATAGCGCTCTCCCGCTTCACCGCAGGCGCTCCGGCCATCTTCGTGGTCCGGCCCAAGAGCTTCGCGGCCGAGGAGAATCCCCGTTCCATCACCACCGAAACCGTCGCCGCGGGCGACATCGGTGTAGCCGGCGCGGTCAAGGTCGTCGCCAGCCACGTCGAGGAGCGCACCGGCCCCAAGCTCGACGAGGCGCCGGTGGTCGTCGCCGGTGGCCGAGGCCTTGGTCAGGCGGACAAGTTCGCCCTCATCGAGGAGCTGGCCGGCCTTCTCGGCGGGGCCGCAGGAGCCTCCAGGGCCATTGTGGATGCCGGGTGGGTGCCTTATGCCTACCAGGTGGGCCAGACCGGCAAGACCGTCAAGCCCAACGTCTACATCGCCTGTGGCATCAGCGGTGCCACCCAGCACATGGTGGGCATGAAGGGCGCCAAGAACATCATCGCGATCAACAAGGATGCCGACGCCCCCATCTTCTCCATCGCCGACCTGGGGATCGTGGGCGACGTGCAGAAGGTGCTTCCCGCGGTCATCGAAGCGGTCAAGGCCCGCAAGGGATAGCGCAAGACTTCCCCCCAGGCACGTATTCTGGGGTGGGTGGAAGGTGAATTGATCTCGCGAGCGGCCCTGGAGATTGTATCCCAAGGGCCGCTTCCGCTTTCCGAGCTTGCCGCGCGGCTCATCGCCCAGGGGCTCCTCGAGGAGGATTACGACGAAGACGAGCTGGTCGAGTCGCTCGGAGACGAGGTGTGGCTTGACAGTCAGGACATCGCCTACCTGGTGGCGCCACTCATCGAGGGCCGGTGCTTCACCCATCGCCTGAGCGCCGAGGAGCTTGAGCAGGGCCGTCTGAAGCAGTTCCCTGACTTTGCCGGCCTGTGGCTGCCGAGCGAAGGCGACCCTTTGGCCGCGTATGCGAATCTTTTCACCCAGATGGACGAGGACTGGTCGCAATGGGTATACGCCATCGATCCGGACTGGCTCACCTCCTTTGCTCCAGGTGATCTGATCTCTCTCACCAAGCGGGGCTCGGAGGTCATTGTCTCGGCCTGTGCCGATCCAGGGGAAGGAGAGGCCGAACGCAGGGCTCTCGGAGAACTCCATGCGCGCTTCGTTGCCGAGAAGGTGGTATGCGACGCGGAGGACTTTATCCTCCACCTGCTTGCCAGAGAGCCCGATCTGTTCCGCAGCCCCGGCCCGACCTTGGGCGAGCACTTCATCGCCTGCCGGATTCCCGTCAACGGCGCCTATATCGATGGCCTGGACGCGGGGTTCGACAACTACCTTCTCTACCTCCTTGCCGAGCTGTGGGGCATGGAGCGCTGCTGCCTGGCCGAGCTGGTCGCTCTGAAGAGCACCTTTGCCGCCTGGCAGGTTCCCGAGCTGCGCGGTGGGGTCGACGTAGCCGAGGCGGCAAGACATCTGGCGCACTCCGTGGTGGCCACGGCCTTTGTGGATCTCTATGGCGAAAGTGAGATGGGGCACCGCCCGGCCTTCCGCGAGTTCGCCGAGGCGCTCTCAACGGTGAGAGGACCGCGTGCCGCGGCGGGCATGTACCTCATGGGGTGGATACACGACATTGCCGGCGACCCCGAGCAGGCCCGGGCCAGTTTCGCGCGCGCGCACCTGCGGGATCCCGGCTACGAGCCGGCGATCGACGCTCTTGCCGCTCTTGCCGCCGATTCAGGCGATGCCGCGGAGGCGCGGAGCCTCTACGGCAGATCCGGCTCGCCGGAGGCCCGGGAGGAGGCCGAATGGCTGGACGAGGTGCTCGGTGCCGAGATGCCCAAGGTGGGGCGCAACGAGCCCTGTCCCTGTGGATCAGGCAGGAAGTACAAGGCTTGTCACGAGGGAATGCGGGCTCAGATGTCACCTGCCAAGCGCCATGAGTGGCTGCTTCGCAGGATCTCGTTCTTCCCGGAGCGGCCTGGGCACAGGATGCGCTTCTTCAACGAGATGGCCCACCTGGGCAGTATCTACGACTTCGACGAAGAACTCGACGATGACGCGCTGGTCACGGATCTCCTCGCCTGGGACGACGACAGCCTGGCGCAATACCACGCGCGACGCTCGGCCATCCTTGCCCGGGAGGACGCCGAGGTCGTCGCGGCCCTGGCGGAGTCCAAGCGCGACCTCTGGGAGGTGATCTCCGTCGAGCCGGGCCGCTGGTTCCGTCTGCGCAACGTGCGCACTTGGCAGGAGGTCCACTTGGCCGAGAAGAACGCGAGTGAGGGCGCCTCGGTGGGGGATTACATGCTTGCCCGGGTGGCGTTCACCCCGGGTGGCCCCGGCCTCTACGGCGTGGTCATTCCGGTACCGCTTAGCCAGCGCGACGAGGTGCTGGCCATGCTGGACGAGCACATGGACTCCTTCGATCTGGCCGAGTGGCATGCGGCGCGCATCGCGGCCCCTGTAGGGGCCCTGTTCAACACCTCCGGCGAGGCGCTGGTGGCCTGCTCGGTGAGCGCCAGGCTTCCCGACCCGTCCGCCGCTGCCGCGATCCTTGACCGGCACTACGAAAGAGACGGTGACGGAGCCTGGCTTTCGCTGCAGGACACTCAGGGGATGGAGGATGCGATCGTGGCCACGCTCAGGATCGAGGGCGACATCCTGACCTTCGGAGCCAATTCCCTGGAGCGCTTCGCCGTCGTCTCCAACAAGGTCCAGGAGCTGCTCGGCTCGTTGGAGATCGTCGCCCAGGAGTTCATGCCCATCGCCGACGCCATGGGCGCGCTGGCTCCGCGCGGCGTGAGCGAGATGCCGGAGCCCCACTCTGCCAAGGACCCCGATTTGGAGGCCGCCCTGGCAGCGTTCGTTCGCGACGCCGAGGTGAAGTGGCTGGATGAGGAGATTCCGGCCTTGCGCGGCCGCACTCCTCGTCAGGCTGCCGACGATCCGACTCTCAGGGAGGATCTGGACCGCTTGCTGACCGAGTTCGAGCGCAACGAGGCGCGCGCGCCGGAGGGCTCGGCGGTCTTCAGTACCGCGCGGCTCAGGGAGATGCTGGGGCTCTAGCTCGACGGCCGGGTCCCGCCGGGCACGGCCCGTCGAGCCTCAGGACCAAGGGGAGTCTTAGGTGCGCCGCGCCTGGCAGGACGCCACGGACCGCCACTCGAACCCGAGCCCCCGGTAAAGGGCGATCGCGGCGGCATTGTCCGCATCCACCAGGAGGGCGACCAGAGGCCGCGTTGCAAGCAGGTCTGAGGCGAGCAGGGCGCACACTTGGCGGCCAAATCCCCTTCCACGAAGAGCGGGTGCGGTGCCCACCCCTGCGATGAAACCGACCTCTGCGCTCGACCAGGCGTCGGCGGCCACCGCCGCGAGCTCACCAGCGGTCCGGCTTCCCGCCCAGCGGCTCACGCCGTCCATTCCCACCTTTGCGTAGCTGCTCGGATTAGCTCGGGCGAGCAGGTCGGCCACCTCGGCCCAGCCGGTCCGGGGGATCCATTCCGCGCCTCTTGCGGCGTCGCCGGGCACTGCTCGGGTGTGCATCCAGCCGAATTCCTCCACCAAGCGCAGCCACGGCAGCCTGGCCAGGACCGCTCGTACCAGCGTCGCGTCACCCTGGGGCCTGAATCCGGGTCCCATCTCCTCCAGGGCGAGCGCGGCGAGCTGTGCCGCGCCCTCTGGCTCTCCGCTTAGTACGACGCGGTCACGCGCGCACACCCGGGGAGAGGCCACCGCCACCGCGCCTTGGACGGACCAGGCCCGCACGCCGGGCGCAAAGCCCTGTGCCGCCCAGAGCAGGTAGGGATCCGCCCCGCAGGCCTCGGCCAGGCTATGGATCTCGGTGATCTCCTCGGCCATGGCGCTCAGACCAGCGGCCAGGGGTAGGGGCGCAGGTCGGGGTTGAGCGAGGGAAGCTTCCGTTTGCGCACCAGGTAGCGCGCCCGCGCCCTGAAGGCCTCGATCTCGGCCGGGTCCAGGAGGCCCTCGAACACCGACTCCGCCTCGGAGGCCACCCGCTCGACCGCCGCGAGCTCCTCCTCACTCAGCGCAGTGCCGCCGAACTCCCATATCACCGTGCGGAGCTTGGGCTCGGTGTGGAAGGTGAGACCGTTGTCGATGCCCCAGATGTGGCCGTCCGCGTCGATGATGACGTGGCCGGACTTGCGGTCGGTGTTGTTGGCGATAAGGTCGAAGGCGGCCAGGCGGATGAAGTGCCTGGCCAGCTCGGGGCGGGCGGCCAACGAGAAGTAGTGCTCGGAGAAGTCGGCGTCGATGAAGAGCTGGAAGGACCCCTCTCCGTAGGGCGCCTCCAAGCGCAGGATGGTGGGCGGGATCAGCTCCCATCCCAGGGCTTCGGAGAGCATCCAGGCCGCCACCTCGCGGCGGTGGAGGCCGGGCGGGAAGTCCCACAACGGCCTCTCCCCACGGGCGGGCTTGTATATCGCGGCGCACTCGAGATCCTCGAGGGTGAGCTTGGCGTACAGGGTGGCGTTGGAGCTTTCGGGCATGCGCCCGACAACCTCGATCTCGCCGCGGCTGAGCAGCTCTAGGGCTTGGGAGCGCGATAGCCGTTCGTTCGCGGACACGGATGCCCCTCCGGTTCGATCGGGAAGCCGCAGAGCGGGCAGGTGGGACGGCCGGATTCGATCAGCTCCGTACCCTGGATGGCCAGAGTGCCGGCCAGCTCCTTGGTGATCTCCACCGTCACCTTGGAGGCGGCCTCCTCGTCCTCGGTCAGCTCGGTCAAGGTCAGGGTGACGGAGTCCTCGTCCTCGGAGTAGGCCACGGCGATCTCGCCCACCACGAAGAGCGGCTCGAGCGGCGGGACCACTGCGGCAGCCTTGGGCAGGTGGCCGAGCTTGTCCAAGTCGCCGAGAATGAGAGCGATATAGCGAACCAACCCGGCCACCTGGGTCTTTTCCAGTTTCAAGGTGATGGCATCCAAGGCGGTGCGAATCTGGATGACGAAGACGCGATTGCCGGGCTCGCCGATGGCGCCAAGAGCCACCGCTTCGGGCAGTTCGAAGTTCATCTCTAGGGACAAGTCAGGAGACTTTCAGGTTTGGCTTCGGAGTTGAGTTGACAAACAAAGCGTAGTTGGCACCGTCGGTGATGGAGATGCCGGTTATGCCGGCGGTGGAGATGACGATGCGCTGGAAGGAGTCGAGGTGCATGCCCAGGCAGTGCGCCACCAGGGCTTTGATTGGGTCGGCGTGGGAGAATGCCACCACGGTCTCTCCCCGGTGGCTTGCGTGCACCCATTCCAGGAAGTCGACCATGCGCGTGCTCATCGAGCGGAACGACTCCCCCTCGGGGAAGGTGAACTTGGAGGGGGAGTGCTGGATCACCCTCCATTCGGGCAGCTTGGTCAGCTCGTCCAGTCTTCGCCCGGTCCATGAGCCGAAGTCGCATTCGTACAGGCGCTCGTCGACGAGAGGCACCATTTGGCGGGCGGCGGCCAAGGGTGCAGCGGTCTCCATCGCCCGTTCCAGGGGGGAGGAGTAGATGGCGGCGATCTTTTCGATGAAGGCCAGCTCCTTGGCGACCTCCTCAGCCTGGCTGCGCCCTTCTTCGGCGAGCAGCAGACCGTGCGCGCGTCCGGGCAGGACCTGTCCGGTGGTCGCGGTCTTGCCATGGCGGACCAGGATCAGCCTGGTGGCCACCGGCTCCTCGGACCCGGGGGTGGACTTGTCGGGGTTCTCGGCCATTCGCACCACTTCGTGAGAAGGCCTTCCCCCGGGGCTCGTGTCCCCGGGGGAAGGCTGGGAACCATGCTTGGGCCCGGTGCCGATGGGCCCGGACCCGGTACTTGGGCCAAGATTAGTTGAGGCGCTCCACGATCATGGCCATCCCCTGTCCGCCTCCGACGCACATCGTCTCCAGCCCGATGGTCTTGTCCATGGTGGTGAGGTCGTTGAGAAGGGTGGTCATGATGCGCGCGCCGGTCATGCCGAAGGGGTGGCCGAGCGCGATGGCTCCACCGTGGGGGTTGAGCTGGTCCTCGATGGAGATGCCCAGCTCGCGGCAGACGGGCAGGACCTGGGCGGCGAAGGCCTCGTTCAGCTCCACCACGTCTATGTCGCCGATGGACATCTTTGCCATGCCCAGCACCTTGCGCACCGCCTCGATCGGCCCCACGCCCATTATCTCGGGTGCCAGTCCCGTCACCGCCGAAGCGACGATGCGGGCGATCGGCTTCAAGCCCAGGGCCTCCGCCTTTGAGCGGGACATTACCAGCACTGCCGCCGCCCCGTCGTTGAGCGGGCAGGCATTCCCTGCGGTGACCTTGCCCCCCTCCTTGAAGGCGGGCTTCAGCTCGGCCAGGCGCTCCAGCGTGGTGCCGGCGCGCGGGCCGTCGTCCTTGGAGACCACGGTCCCGTCGGGAAGGGTCACCGGGGTGATTTCGCGCTCGAAGAAGCCGTTGGCCTGAGCTTCCACCGCCCTGTCCTGGGAGAGCTTGGCGAAGGCGTCCATGTCTTCGCGTGAGACGTCGTACATCTCGGCCACGTTCTCCGCGGTCATGCCCATGGCGATGTACATCTCGTTGATGAAGTCCGGCCGGCTGTGGTCGGTAAAGCGGGGGTTGAGGTCTTCGGTGCGGAAGCCCACGCCCATGTTGCGGCTGACGCTCTCGACGCCGCCGGCAACAAAGATGTTCCCCTCGCCGACCGCGATGGCGTGGAAGGCCATACGGATCGACTGCAGGGAGGAGGCGCAGAAGCGGTTGACCGTGGTCCCGGGCACCGTGTCGGGGATCCCTGCCAGTGCGCCGACATTGCGGCCCAGGTTGAAGGACTGCTCGCCGACGTGGTTGGCGGCGCCGATGATCACGTCGTCGATCTCGGAGCGATCCAGTGCCGGGGCTTTCTTCAGCAGGTCATCGACGATAAATCCTGCCAGGTCGTCGGCACGGTAGTTGACAAGGGAGCCCTTGTACGCACGGCCGATCGGGGTGCGTGCAGTTGCAACGATTACGGCTTCTTCCATCTCTTGGCTATCCGATCTGATCGGTTCGGGGGCACCGTCGGCCCCGCCTTCTCCGAGTTATGTTACCACCGGGAAACAAAGTGGCACAGGGGAAAGCTCCGGCTCTGTCAGCCATAGAGCTGACGATCCATGCGCGCGGCCGCGCGCTCTTCCGCCTTGGCCCACTGCAGGAATATCACACCCAGCGCGGCCACGGTGAAGATCTCCCCGAAGGCCCAGAGAACCGAGCCGCCCATGTGCGTGTCGGCCAGGGTGTGGACCGCCGGGTCGATGGAGGTGTGCATCTGCATGATGGCGATGCCCAGGAAAGCGCCGAAGGGGATTCCGGAGAGCAGGTAGGCCAGTTTGGCCGGGAAGCCCATCTTGTGCGGCAGCGGGTCGACAGCGATCAGAGCCCCCCAGAAGAAGAATCCGGCTATCAGGAAGTGCAGGTGGGTGTAGTCGTGGAAGAGGGGATGCTCGATGGAGAGCTTGTAGACGGGGGTGAGGAAGTAGACGTACATGGTCACCCAGTTCAACAGCCATGCGATGATGGGCAGGGTGAAGAAGCGCAGGTAGCGCGAGTGCAGGAACTTGATGGCGACGGTCTGGGTACGGCGGTTGGCCGCCTGGAGCAACAGCGTCATCGAGCCCGACAGTGCCAGCAGGATGGGCGCCGCGTTCATGAGCAGGAGGTGCTGGATCACATGCACCGTGAAGACGGAGTCGTCATAGCTCGCGAAGCCGCTTCCGGTGGCGATGAAGATCACGGCGTCGCCACAGAGGAAGGCGGCAGTGCGGCCCGCCGGCCAGCTGCGCCCCCTTCGCTTCAGGCGTGCGACCCCGACCAGGTAGGCAATGGCCAGGGCAAGCTCGATGGCGTCGGCAAGAAGCGTCAGCCAGTCCGTCGGAAAGCCGAGCAGAAGGGTGTGTAGACGCACCGGAGGGGACAGGACATCCGCGGCTAAGTGCATTGACTGCAGCCTAATGGCAGTGCCGGGCGTCTGTGGAAAGCCCTGATCCCACCCGCGCGGTCCGTCTGCCGGCCCGCGGGGCTAGGCGAGCCCGGCGGCGATGCGGGCGGCGTGGCCCTTGGCCTTGACTCCGGTAAAGGCCTGTTCGACCTTGCCATCCGGCCCTATCACGAAGGTGGAACGGATAACCCCGATGACCGTCTTGCCGTAGTTCTGCTTTTCGCCGTAGGCCCCGTAGGCGGTCATCACCTCATGGTCGGGATCCGAGAGCAGAGGGAAGGGGAGCGAGTACTCACGCGCAAAGTCGGCGTGCTTGGCCGGAGGATCGGCGGATATGCCGATGACGGCGTCGGCCTTCAGCGAACGGGCCTGGATGAGATCCCTGAAGTCGCAGGCCTCGGTGGTGCAGCCCGGCGTGAAGTCCTTGGGGTAGAAGTACAGGACCACCCGCTTCCCGGCGTAGTCCGACAGGCTGACCTCCTGTCCGTTTTGGTCCTTCAAGGTGAAGCCGGGGGCCACATCCCCGGCCCTTGGGCTATCCGCCATTGGCTTCCTCCAGCTCGTACGGCTCTTTGGCCCAAGGCTAGCTCACCTCCGGGCTGGGTAGTCTGGAAAGCTCCGGCCGCAATCGGCGACCCCGGGAGCGAAACAAATCCACCTCCGGGGCTGTTGGCTTGTTTGCCGCGAAGCTGAGAGATAGAGGTGCACGATATGGATCCGATGGAACTTGCAGCCCCTTCGCGTGTCCTGGTTGTGGTGGCGCACCCCGACGACGCCGACTTCGGCGCGGGCGGGACGATAGCCAAGTGGATCTCCGAGGGTGTCGAGGTCCATTACTGCCTGGCCACCAGCGGAGACCGGGGTGGCTTCGACCTCGAGGTGCCCCGGGCCGAGATGCCCGCCATCCGCGAGCGCGAGCAGACCGCTGCCGCCGAGGTCTACGGCGTCTCCTCCATCGAGTTCCTCCGCTACGGGGACGGGCTGGTCGAGGTCAGTCACGAGCTGCGCCGCGACATCTCGCGAGTGATCCGCCGGGTCAGGCCCGACACCCTGGTCTGCCAGTCACCCGATCGCAACTGGGACCGGATCGGCGCCTCGCATCCGGACCATATGAATACCGGCGAGGCGGCGCTGAGAGCCGTCTATCCCGATGCGCGCAACCCCTTCGCCTACCCGGAACTGATGGCCGAGGGGTTCGAACCCTTTGTCGTGCCCCAGGTGCTGATGATGGCCTCTCCGCAGTTCAACTATGTGAGCGACGTGACCGAGCACTTCGACAAGAAGATCGCCGCGCTGCTGGAGCACAAGAGCCAGCTCCCCAATCCTGACGAGTTACCGGTCTTCGTGCGTGGATGGGCGGCGTCCTCCGCCAAGCGCGCCGGCCTGCCTGAAGGTCGGCTGGCGGAGCTGTTCAGGATCGTCAAGACCGCCTGAGCCCGCCCGCTCTAGTGGTGCTTCTTGCCCGGTGGACCCTGAGGCGGCACCACGGTGGTCGTCGTGGTGGTGGTCGTGGTTGTGGTAGTGGGCGGCGCGATCGCGTAATCGATGGCCACGCTTGAGCCGATCAGGACCTCGCCGGTCGGCGCCACCGCCACCACGTCACCGGGTGTCGAGGCGGAAAAGACCGGCACCAGGGAGGTCTTGAGGCCGAAGGACTCGAGTATCGACTGCGCCTTGGCGTAGGGCTGGCCGACCAGTTCGGATGGGTTGACGCGCACCTTCCCGCTGGCAACCAGCAGCTTTACGACCGACCCGGGCTTGACGTCGGTGCCGGCCTTGGGGCTTTCGGACATTACCTCGCCGGCCGGGGAATCGGCGAAGTCGGCCACTTGCTCGCTGACCTTGAGCCCGTCCTTGGCCGCCACCGCCGAGGCCTTCGAATAGCCCATACCCACCAGGGACGGCACCTTCACCTGGCTTGGCCCGGAAAAGGCCGCCCATGCCACCACCGCCACGATGGCCAAGGCGGCGATCCCGGCCGTGGCCAGGCGGCGCCGATCGATGTGCCGGCGCAGTCCGCTCAGGTCCAGTGGCGGCTTTGGCGTCCCAGCCAAATCCGGGGCTGCGGCGACAGCCTGGGTGGGAGGCTCGTTGGGTAGGAGCCGGGTGGATCCAAGCGGCTCCCCGGCTTCATGCAGGGTCGGCGCGCTTGCGGCAGCGGCGACACTCGACGCGAGCGTCGCCATGCCCGGCAGGTCGGTGATCGCCAATGCCGCCGTCGCCTCTTCGGTGACCGCTCCGTCGCGCGAAGATCCCGCCAGCCTGCGGGCGGACTGGCCGACCTCGCCGGCGCTCGGCCGGGAGGCCGGGTCCTTGGTCAGCATCGAGGCGACCAGGTCGGCCACGCCTGCCGGTACGGGGGCCTCCAGGCGGGGGACTTGCTCGTTCACTTTGGCGTAGGCGGCGGCCAGGGGTTCACGATCGGCGAAGGGTGTGGAGCCGGTCAGGCATTGGTAGGTGACGATCCCAAGGGCGAAGATGTCGGCCGGTGCGCCGTACTCCCCTCCCGCCAGCTGCTCCGGCGCTATATACCGGGCAGTCCCCAGTACTGAACCGGGTATGGTCAGATCCGAGGCCCCGGCCGCCCTCGCGATTCCGAAGTCGGTGATCTTCACCGAGCCGTCCGGCCTGACCAGGATGTTGCCCGGCTTTACGTCCCGGTGAACGATTCCTTGGGCATGTGCCACTGCCAGCCCGTCGGCCACCTGCGCTATCAGGTCGAGCGCGGTTGGCACGGGGATTCCTTGAGCCGGGAGCATGCGCGAGAGAACCTCGCCGTTGATCAGCTCCATGACGATGTAGGCGCGTATGCGCCCGCTCGCATCCGCCGCTTCACCGTAGTCGAAGACGGTGGCGATATTGGGGTGGGAAAGCCCGGCGGCGGCCCTTGCCTCGAAACGGAAGCGCTCCACGAAGGAGGAATCCTGTCCGTACTCGGTCTTGAGAACCTTGACGGCCACCTCGCGCCCCAGGACTTCATCGGTTGCGCGCCACACGTCGCCCATGCCGCCACCGGCTATCCAGCGCACGAGACGGTATCTAGCGGCGATTAGCTCGCCACTGTCATGGATGGTCAAAGCCGGAGTCTCCTCTTTGTGCCACCAGCGCCTGGCTCCCTGCGGATTTCATCAAGCCTAGCCGTAGACGCCTATTTGTGGGGGTTTGGGTCCCCGAGACCGATGTTCGCAATGGACGGAGCATCTGCGCCTCCCTTAGGCGCTCACACCGCCGGTGGCCTTGCCCACTAGGTTCGGGGGGATGCAATCGGCACTCACTCCTGCCTCGGCGCGCGTCGCCAACCAGGTGATCGCGGCGATGGCCGGCCCCGGGGCGGAGCTCCGGCCCGACCAGCAGGAGGCGGTTGCGGCCCTTTGTGTCCCGGGCGCGCGAGTGCTGGTGGTCCAAGCGACCGGTTGGGGCAAGTCCGCTGTCTACTGGGCCGCCACCGCCATCCGCAAGGGGGAGGGGGCGGGCCCGACCCTGGTGGTGTCACCGCTCCTCTCGCTCATGCGCGACCAGGTGGAGGCGGCCTCCCGTGCCGGCCTGGTGGCCGCCACCCTCAACTCCTCGAATCCAGGTGAGTGGGCCGCCATCGAGGAGGATCTGCACCAGGGCCGGATCGATGTTCTCCTGGTCTCCCCGGAGCGCCTCGCCAATCCGGGCTTCGGCACCAGGGTTATGGAGGCTTTGGCCGGGCGCATCGGCCTGCTGGTCATCGATGAGGCGCACGCCGTGTCGGACTGGGGGCACGACTTCCGCCCCGATTACCGCAGGGTGGCCGCGGTCCTTGCGCGGCTGAACCCGGCCACGCCGGTGCTGGCCACCACTGCCACGGCAAACCAGAGAGTTACCGATGACGTGGCGGACCAGCTCGGCAGCGAGGCACTGGTGCTGCGCGGTTCATTGGCGCGAACCAGCCTGGAGCTGTCGGTGGTCGGCGCGCTGGCGCCAATCGAGCGCTTCGCCTGGGTCGTTGAGCATCTACCCATCCTCCCCGGCTCCGGCATCGTCTACACCCTCACCGTCTCCGATGCCCAACGCCTCACCGCCGCCGCGCGGGGCGTGCACGGCGAGGCACTTCAGGTCGCCGCCTACACCGGGCAGATGGACAGCACAGAGCGCGAGGCGCTGGAGGAGGCGCTCAAGTCCAACCGGGTCAAGGCCCTGGTGGCCACCAGCGCACTCGGAATGGGCTTCGACAAGCCCGACCTCGGCTTCGTTGTGCACGTTGGCTCTCCCCCCTCCCCCGTCTCCTACTACCAGCAGATCGGCCGTGCCGGGCGCGGCATCGACCGGGCGCTGGTGGCGCTGCTTCCCTCGGAGTCGGATGAGAGGGTGTGGCATCACTTCGCCACGGCCACCATCCCTGATCCGGCCCAGGTGGAGAGGCTTCTGGCCGGCCTGGCCGCCTACGAGGGAGGTGTTGCGACCGTTCCCGGGCTGGAGGCGGAGACCGGCCTGCGCCGCGGACGCATAGAGATGATGCTTCGCCAGCTCGCAGTCGATGGTGCGGTGGAACGGCGCGAGACGGGCTGGGCCGCGACCGGCCAGGCCTGGGCATACGACGCGCAGCGCTACGAGGGGATCCTGGCCATCCGCCGCCGCGAGGCGGCGATCATGCGCGCCTACGTGGCCGGGGAGGCGTGCCTGATGCAACTCCTGCAGTCCTCGCTCGACGATCCCAGCGCCGCCCCTTGCGGGCGCTGCTCGGTCTGTACGGGCAGGTTGCCCGAGCCCCTCGTTGCGCGACCCTCCGCCGAGGTGGTGCAGCGTGTGAAAGACCTGTTGCGAGGCGAAACGGTGGTGCTCGAGCCGCGCAAGATGTGGCCGGGAGGCGCCTACGGCGCCAGGGGCAGGATTTCCCCGGGGGAGATGGCAGGGGAGGGGAGGGTTATCGCCTTTGCCGATGCGCCCGAGTGGCGCGAGCTGGTCCAGGAGGCCTTTCAAGGTGACGCGCCCCCTTCCCCGGAACTGCGGGCGGCTGCGGTGGCGACACTCTCGCGTTGGAAGCGGACCTGGCCGGGGCGTCCCGAGGTTGTGATCGATCTGGCCGCGGCCGGGTATACCCGGCTGGCGGCGGGCTTGGCGGACCACCTCGCCGAGGCCGGTCATCTGGATCGTGCAACGCTCGCCGTGGGCGCGGGGCCGCACGAGGTCTCGGAGATGGGCTCGGGCGAGGAGGCCGCCTACTGGCAGCAGGCACTCGAGGCCGATGGCCCATGCTCGGCGGCGGTGCGGGGAAGGTGCGTGCTAGTCGTGGTGGACGCGACTTCTTCCCAGTGGCCGATAACGGTGGCCGCGGCCAAACTTCGTCGAGCAGGCGCGAAGACGGTGCTGCCCCTCCTGGTTCATCGCCGACCCTGAGAGGCCGCTCGCGCACTCGCTCGGCAAGCGGGGACCATCCGCTCAGGAATCATCGCCGCTCCGCTTCCCACCCAGCATGCGGTCCGGGGATATGCTCGGGGAATGCCCGAAGAACTTCCCGCATACGACTCCCCCGAAATGCTGCCGGAGAGGAAATTCGGCTGGAAAAATGTCTTCGTCCCTCCCGGAGAGGATCCGCGGGACTACGGCCCGGTTTCCGGCGAACGCGATACCCTGATCTCCTACCTGCGCGCCTACCGTCAAACCCTGGAGCTGAAGTGTCGGGGGCTGGACGCGGCCGCAATGGCGGCAAGGTCGGTGCCGCCCTCCAACCTCTCCCTGTTGGGGCTGGTCCGCCACATGGCCGAAGTCGAGAGCCACTGGTTCCGCCGGGTTATGGCCGGAGAGGATGCGCCGAGGATCTATCGCACGGACGAGGACCGGGACGCGGCATTCACCGGCGCGGTGGCCGATCCGCGGGTGGTGGAGCACGCTTGGACGGCCTGGAGGGCGGAGGTGGAATTCGCCGACGGCTTCCTGGAGCGGAACGAAGACCTTGGAGCTATCGCCGTCTTCGAGCACCGGGGGAGGCGCGAGGAGGCGGCTCTTCGCGAGGTGCTCCTGCACATGATCGAGGAGTACGCGCGCCATTGCGGCCACGCCGACCTTTTGCGCGAACGCATCGACGGGCGGATAGGCCAGTAGGGGGCGGTACTCCGCAGGCTTATCTACGGGGAAGTCAAAAGGTCTCGGCTCCACTCTGCCTTCGGGACGATGGCCCAACGGTGAATGGAGCCAGAATCCGCGGGCCTCATGCTGCTGAGGGTATCTGGGAGGGGCCTCGAGGCGCTTGTTTTTTTCGGGAGCTGCCGCATGCCCCGGCTGTTCAGGTCGGGCGACGGGCTGGGGATGCCCCGGGGGGCGGTCTTGCCCGAGTTGGCGAGCGGAGTAGGCGAATCGGGGTCTCGAGCCGGTGGGGCCGATGATCGAGGACGCCTGATCGGCGCTCCAGGCTCCTGGCATCGGCGACTCCCGGCCGACGCTGCTGTCCCCGGTGCCGCCGCGCATCATGTGCATGGGGACCAGCGGGTTGTTCGTTAGCGGCCGTGGTCCGCGAACCTGGTAAGGCCGGTCTTGGCTCGCAACGCTGCTCGCGATCCACCGCCGGCCGGCGCCCAAGTGCTCCGCGATACCTCCGCCACCGTGCAACGGCAGCGGAGGGGGTTTTCTCGGAGCGAACATCAGTAATTATGGCATGGACGCCACGCGGTTTCGAGTGTCTGGTCTTGGTTGGATTGGGTGGCTCCGACCCTGGATGTCGGATGGAGAGGCTGCTTTCGCAGTACAATTCGCTAGCCATGGCGGCGGAAATAATGTAGTGTCATCTCCCAATGAACCATGAGCGGCTTCTAAAGATCAATCGGCAACTCGCCTTCGACTTGGTCCGCGAATATCCAAGCATTCCGTACCGACTCGCGGCATTTGTTGCGGACTATCGCCGTTGGAGATTGCGCAGGTCGGAGTCGATAGAGCTCCTCGGTAGTTCCCTCATTCGGCGCAGCATCGCGATCGAGTTCTTGATGCCGGAAGCTGATGTGAGTATTTTGTCTGGGCTTCTTGTAGGCGATGTTAATGGGAACACACCGCAGTTGGCAATCCCGCTCGCTACGCTTGAGAAGCGATCATTGACCGGCTTCTCTCTGCGAGACGACACAGGTCGCGATTTGCCACACTTGCTTGCAGGCGAGAACGGCGTACTCAGTGCACTGCTTCTACTTGGACTATGCAGCTTTGAACTGAACCTCGAAGCTGGTCAAGTTGAGGAATTACTGGATCTTTCGCTGGCCGTTACCTTTGCGCCCCCACGCGATGGGCGGGGACGCCCTGAAGCAGACAAACTTGTCAAGGCCGCCCAACTGGCGGGCTCGATAGACAGGTCGCTGGTGCGCTACTTTGCCAGCTCGCTTCAAACGGGGTTTATTCTTTACGCGGTGATGGAGGCTACCGGCTCATCTCGGCGTATAGTCCACTTTGACTACTTAGATAGTCTCAAGAGCCAATCGCTCAATTGGTGGGAATCGCTGAGGGCTGGAGCACGACACCCAGGTGTGGCCGAATATGAGCTGCTTTTGCCGGCAGCTGCTGACGCACTGAGTTTCCATGTCAATATTCAGGTGCCTCACTCCGTAGCGATCACTAATACAAAGGTGGAAGCCGTTTCCGATGGCGGGGAATCCGGACCTCGCGGCCAAGGCGTTGATCGAGAGGTGGATGAATCGGGACAGGATTCCGGTGATCGGTCCGAGCCCGAATTTGAAGCTGTGACAAATGAACATACGGCTTATGTCCACCTCGAGCGATTTCCTATTGGGCAGGCTGGACGTCTGTTGTTTACGGTAAAGTTGCAACGGTTTACGGGTCCACCGTTGGCTGCTTTGTACTCAGCAGTGATTCTTTTTGTGGCAAGCCTGACTGTGCTTGCCACTCCCCGTCCATCCCTCGTGTCTCAAGATTCGCTATGGGTTCCTATTCTTCTGGTTGTTCCTGCAGGGTATGCGCTGTTCGTCGGTGATGGCGGGGAGCCGCATTTGCTAACTAGGATTCTCCGGCCATTTAGAGACGTTGGTATCACTGCGTCAATCGCTCTCGTTCTTCTCGCGTTTTCAATCCTGTTCCAGGGTGACCGATATGTCCACTACATGTCAGGGCTTGGCCTTGTGGTTAGCCTCGCGGTTTTCGGTTACTTGCGGTACTGGTATCGTCGGAGATCTTGAGTCAGTCGCATTATCGTGGTAATCTCAGGGCGCAAAACAGAGGGAAGGGGACATTGGATGGGTGCAAGGGCCAGGAAAGGCACCAAGTCCGTGGTCTCGTATGTCCAGGAAGTCTCAGTAGAGCAGCAGCCCCCCAAGGTGGATGACCTCACAGAGTTTGAAGCGTCACTCCGTAAGCTTGCAAGCAGCCGCGGGCGCCGTACCCTGAGTTAAGCGCCCTTTGCCCGTACCAGTGCGCGCGCACTATCGTGGCGAGCGAGGACGGTTTCTTTTGCGGGGAGCGCCAGGTGCGACCAGTGCCGCTTGCCGAACCGCGTTGGCGGCTCGTGCGACTTAGTCACGAATCGACTTTGCCGGCTCGTCCGGGTCGCTCCCCGCAGGTGTCGTGCTGCCTCGTCCCGGAGGGAAACGATCGTCGCTTACAGGCTCTTGGGCGTGATCCCGGCCATAACAAGGATGCGGCCGTGGGTGACGCCGGAGGCGAGCCCGCGAACCGGGACGCCGTTGTTGCAGACGGTCGCGCTTTTGGAGCGCGAGGAGCACGGCCGGCGGATCTGGTCGCCGTAGTGGGGATCATCTTCACCCGGTTCTCGAGCTCCGCCAGCCAATCTCTGATCTCGCGCCTCCCGCGCCTCCAATGAGTTATTCCAACAGCTGGAAAATCGCCTGATCCGGCACCGAGAGGAGTCCCGGGCGTGTTTGCCCGGGACTAACCATGTCGGTTATTGCTGGAGAGACGTAATGGGATCTCTCGAGGGCGTTGACGGTAATACTGGAGATTCCGGCTGGATCGCACTCGCTTCATGTACCGGGTGCCCCCGGATCGGCTACCTTCTTTTCACCGCTGCAGTCTCGAGATGCGGCCCGTCAGGCCTGGCGTGCCTGGACCGAGGCCGCCAGGTTGAACCCCACCTCGAGTGCCTGGTTGTTCAGTTCGGCGAACTCGGGCTTTACGCGGCCGGCCACTGCGGCAGCCAGGCTGAACCGGGTCACGACCTCGGAGATCGCCACCAGCGCGCCGAGGCCGATGATGTTGGTGGTCAGCTCGTTGCCCAGCTCTAATGCGGTGGCCCGGAAGGGAAGGTAGACGGTGCTTTCCGCCTCGCCCATCTCCTCGGCCATGGACGAGTCCGCGATCAGCAGGCCACCTTCGGCCAGGCTCTGTGCATAACGCAGGTAGGCCGCCCTTGACAGGCAAAGGATCAGGTCCGCCTTCTCCACTTCGGGATAGGCGATCTCCCGGGTGGAGATGATGAGATCCGCCTTGGTCGCACCCAGGCGCGCCTCGGGGCCGTACTCCTGGGTCTCGGAGACCAGCAGACCGTCACGCATGGCCGCTTCGGCCAGGATCGCCCCACCGAGCATGATGCCCTGGCCGCCCCGGCCGGTGAGCCGGATGCGGACCGGGTCGCGGTCAACTAGCCGCATAGCTGCCTCCTTGGGCTGCGCACATTTCGCGATAGACCTCGATGTACTCCGGGTCCTCGTTGTTGCGGAAGACCCCGGTCCGAAGCGGGCCGACCATCTCCTCCCTGGAGAGCAGCGTTACCGGCTCGTCGGCGGTGTGCTCGCGCTCCCAGATGAGCATGTCCGAGGGATCTCCGATGCGGTTCAGCCGTCCGTAGTAAGTGGGGCACTGGGTGAGTACCTCCACTACCGAGAATCCCTTGTGCCTGAGGGCCTCCTCAATGCGCAGGGGGATCTCCTGCATGTCGAAGGTGGTGGTGCGGGCCACGTAGCTCGCGCCCGCGGCCAGGGCCAGCTCAACGGTGTCGAAGGTGCGCTCAACCGCGCCGTGCAGCGAGGTGGTGGTGCGCGAGCCGACCGGGGTGGTGGGGGCTTCCTGGCCTCCGGTCATCCCGTAGATACCGTTGTTGTAGACGATGGCGGTCAGGTCGATATTCCGGCGTGCTGCGTGGATGAAGTGGTTCCCGCCGATGGCCAGGGCATCCCCGTCTCCCATGGTCACCACCACTGTGAGTTCGGGGTTGGCCATCTTCAGGCCGGTGGCATATGCCAGGGCCCGGCCATGGGTGGTGTGCATGGCGTTGGTGCGCACATAGAAGGGGGTGCGTCCCGAACACCCGATTCCTCCCACCACGACCACCTTCTCGGGATCGAGGCCGATGCGCTGGAAAGCGGTGCCGATTCCCTCCACGATGTTCCCGTTGCCACATCCCGGGCACCAGACGGTGGGAAGCACCTCGGTGCGCAGGTATTGGTCGATGTCGAGGCCGAGCTTAGGCATCCTGCCCTCCTTGGACTGAAATGGCGAAGGCGGCGATGTCCTCGGGAGTGAGAAGCGTCCCGTCGGCTCGGTTCAGCTGGTAAACCTTGGCGGCGCCCTCGACGGCCGCGCGGACCGGCATCACCATCTGCCCCAGGTTTAATTCGGGAACCACGATGGTCTTGGACTTGGCCGCCACCTCGCGTAGGCGCTGATGGGCAAAGGGCCAGAGGATGCGCAGATCCAACAGGCCCGCAGCCACACCCCGCTCGCGCAACTGGTCGACCGCCTCGCGCGCCGCCCGGGCGGTGATGCCGTAGGCGACGATTGCCACGTCGGCGTCGTCAAGGCGGTAGTCGCCCGTCCACTCGGCGCGGATCTCGGGGTCTTGGTCAAGCTTGGAAATCGAGTCGATGATCATGGCCTCGGTCTGGACTCCGCGCCTGGTCTCGGCCAGCCCGTCTCCACCGTGGGAAAGGCCGGTGACGACGGCGATGGGACCGTATCCGAAAGGTACGAAGGGAGCGTCACCGAAGCGGGGGTCGCCTTCGGCGAGCGCGGGGAAGTTCCGTACCGGCGGAGGTGGCGGTGGAGGAATCTCCACCGGCTCGCGCATGTGCGAGATGACCGCGTCGAAGAGCAGTACAACAGGCATACGGTGGCGCTTGGCCAGCTTGAAGGCGAGGACCGTGGCGTCGTAGCATCCCCTGACCGACGAGGCGGTTATCACTAGCGCCGGCCGATCGCCGTGTGTGCCGAAGCGCGCCTGCATCGCATCACCTTGCGAGGGGAGGGTGGGTAGGCCGGTGGATGGGCCGCCGCGCTGGGAGTCGACGATTACGCATGGGGTTTGGGTGATCGCCGCATAGCCGAGGTTCTCCTGCATGAGCGAAAAGCCCGGGCCCGAGGTTGCGGTCATCGCGGTGGCGCCACCCCAGGCGGCGCCGATGATCGCGGCCATGGCGGAGAGCTCGTCCTCCATCTGCAGGAAGACGCCGCCCCGCCGGGGCAGCACGCGCGCCATCTCCTCGAGGATCTCGGTGGCGGGGGTGATGGGATAGCCGGCGTAGAAGTCGCACCCGGCGGCGATAGCCCCGAGGGCCACCGCCTCGTTGCCCATGATCAGTCGCCTGGTGTCCTTGCCGTTGGTCGACGTCTTAGTGGCCGTCGCCATTGCGACCCTCCTTGTTGCGCGTGCCGGCATCCAGCACGAAGACGAAGTCGGGGCAGCGCCCGGCGCATACCCCGCAGAAGATGCAGGCATCGATGTCGGTCACGTAGATGAGATCGTCCGCATCGAGCTTCAAGATCTTGGCTGGACAGGAGTCGATGCAGAGCAGGCACCCTTTGCAGTACGCCCGCCGAACCGTGAGGCTCGCCTCCAGCTGCTCGTAGCGGATCACGTCCCCCGGTGCCAGGCGCGCCGGAGCGGTTTCGCCGGCCTTCACAACCAGCGTGCTCATCGACGGCTCCTCTCCATGATGAATTCGTGAGCGCCTTCGGCGGCGATCTTGCCCAGGCGCACCGCCTCCACCACGGTGGCGCCGCCGTTGGCGGCATCCCCCGCTCCGAAGAAGGTGCTCGTCCCGATCCGGCCGCTGTAAGGGTCGATCACCAGGCGCCCGCCATCGAAGGTGGCGCCTTCCACTCCGGCGAGCAGGGAGGTGCGAGGGCGCTGGCCGATCGCCTCCACCACGGTTCCCGCCTCGATCACCAGCTTCTCACCCTGCAGCGGGACCGGGCGGCGTCTGCCGCTCTGGTCCGGCTCGGAGAGCTCCATGCGCTGGCAGACCACGCGCTCCAGGTAGCCCCGGCCCTCGTAACGGATCGGGTTGGTGAGCCAGGCGAACTCGACGCCCTCCTCGACCGCCTCTTCGTACTCCACCCAGAAGGCGGGCATCTCCTCGCGGGTGCGCCGGTAGACCACCGTGACCTTGGCAGCGCCCAGGCGTACGGCTTCGCGCGCGACGTCCATGGCGGTGTTGCCACCGCCCACCACCACCACGTGTTCGCCCACCTCGGGGAAGTTGCCACTCTTGATAGCGGCGATGAAGGGAAGGGAGTTCCAGACTCCGGGCAGCCCGCTTCCGGGCGTGCCGGTGGCGGAGTCCTCTCCCATGCCGATGGCCAGGATCACGGCGGAATACCTATCCCCCAACCTGGCCACCTGCTCCGGAGTCAGCTCGGCACCAAGGTGGAACGTGACTCCCAGCTCCACCAGGCGCGCGGTCTCGGTGGGAAGCGGGTCGAAGACCTGCCTGTAGGGGGCGATGGCCGCCCGCACCAGCCCGCCGGTGTTGGAGTAGGCATCAAACACCTCGACCTCGTGCCCCAGTTCGGCCAGGCGGCTTGCAGCGGCCATCCCGGCCGGTCCCGCGCCGACCACGGCCACTCTGGCCCCGGTCGTAGGGGCCTTGTCCGGTACGAGCAGGTCGCCGACCTTCTCGGCCTGGTCCATGGCGTAACGCTGCAGCCGGGCGATGTCAACCGGCCGCTGGCCCTGCAGGTTCAGGACGCACGCCCCTTCGCAGAGCTCCTCGGTGGGGCATACCCGTGCGCAGGTTCCGCCCAAAGGATTGTTGGATGCGATTATTCCGGCGGAGGTGACCGGGTCGCCGTTGATAATAGCCTCCATGAAACCCGCTACATCGACGTCAGCCGGGCAGGCCACGGTGCAGGGAGCCGGGTTTTGCGGTCCGCCACAGAGAAGGCAGCGGTAGGCCTCGATGTAGGCGTCCTCGTGGGAGAGTGGCGGCTTCAGCTCGGTGGTCATCGCCTCCCAGGTGTCGGAGAGATGGGCGGCGTCGTAGAGATTCGGCCTCTCCGCGGCCTTGCGCAGGCCCCGCAAGATCGGCTCGGCTCGCATTGCGATTCCTCCTTGGCACCCGCCATGGGCACCATGAGCAATCTTCACCCCGGTACCGCGAGGGTGTCAATTCCGCGCCGGTGGCGAGCGCCTTTTGCGCCGGAAATTGGGTCCTTGTGCCCTGGGCCGCGTGGCGATCCGCCAGGAGGTGGCGTCACTCGGGGGCTTGGACGAAAGCCTGAGTCTCGAAGAGCTCGCGGTATGTGCCACCTTCAGCGATCAGGGAGGCGTGGGTGCCACGCTCGACGATCCGCCCGTCTTTGACAACCAGGATCTGGTCGGCCGCCAGGATGGTGGAGAGGCGATGGGCGATGACGATCGAGGTCCTTCCTGCCAGCAGGTGATGCAGCGCCTCTTGGACCGCCGCTTCGTTTTCCGCGTCCAGGTGCGAGGTGGCCTCGTCCAATATCACCACTCGGGGCCGCTTCAAGATGACCCTGGCGATGGCCACGCGTTGGCGCTCACCTCCGGAGAGCCGGTAGCCGCGCTCGCCGACCAAGGTGTCGAAGCCGTCAGGAAGGGCCAGGATGGTCTCGAGAATCTGGGCCGCCCGCGCAGCTTCCACGATCTCCTCCATGCTCGCCTCCGGCCGGGCGTAACGAAGGTTTGCGATGATCGAGTCGTGGAAGAGGTGGGGATCCTGGGAGACCACTCCGATATGGGTGGCGAGCTCGGAGAGGAGGATGTCGCGCACGTCCACGCGGTCCAATAGCACCTGGCCGGCGTCGGGGTCATACAGGCGCGAGATGAGTGAGGCGATGGTGGTCTTGCCCGCTCCCGACGGTCCGACCAGGGCGGTCATTGTGCCCGGAGGCACGTGGAAGTTGACGTCGTGGAGCACCTGGGGCCCCTCGGCCGGCTCGGCCTGGCCGGGCGCGGAGAAGGGGGTGTCGACCGCCGGGTAGGCGAAGTCGACGTGACGGAACTCGATCTCCCCGCGCGGAGAATCGAGGCTGACGGGCTCGGCGGGGTCGACCACGCTTGGCTCTATTGCCAATACCTCGGTGACACGGTCGAAGGAGACCAGCGCCTGGCTCAAGTTCACCCGCGAGGAGGCGAGGTCGGTGATCGGGCTGTACAGGCGGGTGGCGTACTGGGCGAGCGCCACCAGTGTGCCGATGCTCATAGCCCCCTTGATCGCCAGGCGGCCTCCCACCAGGTAAACCGCCACGGCGCCCAGGCCTCCGATCAGGCCGAGCAGGCTGAAATAGAGGCGCCCGCCCAGCGCGAGCGAGATTCCGGCGTCACGTACTTTGGCGGCCTGGGTGCGGTAGTTGCGTGCCTCGGCGGCGGGATTGCCGAACAGCTTGACGAGGGTTGCGCCCGAGACGTTGAAGCGCTCGGTGGCATAGGTCGACATTGAGGCGTTCGCCACCATCTGCGCCCGGGCCAAGGGGGCGATTCGCTTGCCCAGGGTGCGGTCGATGACGATAAGCACCGGGATGATGACCAGCGCGAGAAGCGTGACCGCGAGCGAGAGCTTGATCATGACCGCCAGCGTCAGGACCAGGGTGAGCACGTCCGAGACGGCGCTCGAGGCGGTGGAGACCGACTGTTGCGCGCCGAGCACGTCTGAGTTGAGGCGGGAAAGGATAGCACCCGTCTGGCTCTTGGTGTAGAAGGCAATTGGCAGGCGCTGAAGGTGCGCAAAGAGCGCGGAGCGCAAGTCGAAGATGATGCCCTCACCGATGCGGGAGCCGAGCCAGCGCGAGACAACGCCCAGGCCTGTAGTCGCCAGGTTGAGGACCACCGCAATAACGACCAAGACGTAAAGAAGGCCGTAGGAGTGCTTTGGGATGGCCGAGTCGAGTATTGCGCGCAGCACCAATGGGGGCGCCAGCCCCACGATGGCGGTAAGGGCGATGACGGCTATGTATACGGCAAGCTTGCCGCGGTAGTTGCGCGCGAACCCCCAGGCCCGCATCAGCGACTCGCGGCTGATTCCGGTGTTGGCTTCTTCCTCCCCGCGCGCCGCCGCGAAGCGCGCGTATCTCATGTACTGCAAGGGGACCTCTCTAATGGCTTTCCCATATCCAACAACGTCAAGCGCTGCTCATGCCCGGCGCGCGGTGCCGCTTTTGACCGCTTAGCCGGGAAAGCCGGATATGGCGAAGGATACCGGCCTCCACGCCATGGTATTCAACTGGGAGGGGCCAACCCGGTCAATGACCGAGACGCACCGGCTGTGTCAGCCACCCCGGCACACCCATTCGAGGAGTGGGGCGGCATCGCCAGGCAGGAGGCGGGCCAACCCGGTCAAGAGTTGGGGCGGGAGATGGCGAAGCGAGAGTGCCGTGCCCGGCGCCTGCGTGACTGTGCGCCGGGTGGTGGTCGCAGCCGGGCATGGCCCTTGGGTGATGCCGGTTCCGGATTGGCACAGGTGGTTGGTTACCTGCGTCACTCGCGGAGAGGGGTTGGTTGAGGTGGGGGCGGGGATGTAGTAACCCTGGACGTCCACCAGTACGTCGGTGGCGCCCGCGTTGTTGTAGACCGCCACCTGGCCGTTTCGGCCGAGCGCCACCTCGACCAGATCGGTGCGCGTGGTGCCGGGGGACCAGCTGAGGTCGGAGGTGTATGGGCTGGACACTCCTGCCGGATAGAGCGAGAGGTAGGACGCGGCGGTGGTGTTGGTGGCCGTCACATCGAGAAGTGCCGCGACGGCGTTTGCCGGCACTTCCCCGCTCGAGGCGCCGTTGGGGCTGGTGCCGGCCACCTGGATGGTGATCGAGCCTCCTGGCTGAAGGGTCTTGCCCTGGCACTGGTCGTTGAGGCCGGTGAGCTCCGATGGGTTGAGGGATCTGGTGTCACAGATCCGGAAGGCGGATACGGCCTCATAGGCGGCGGATGGGAGATACAGGTATGCGGCGCCCGAGCTGGTGGTGGAGATCCCCGAGGGAGTCGTGACCGAGACCTCCACCAGTCCCGGGGAACTGTAGGCCGGGACGGTGGCGGTAATCGCCGTGTCCGCCACGACTTGGAAGTTGGTTGCGGGCGTGGAGCCGAAGTCGACGGCAGTGGCTCCATCGAAATTGGTGCCCGAGAGCATCACCGTGTTGCCGCCGGCGAGCAACCCCGATGCAGGCGAGATCGAAGATATGGCCGGCGTCAGCGCGGCGTAGGTGTAGACGTCGCCAGGGTTCTGCGCCGAGGTGCCTCCTGGACCGGTGACAGCGAGGTCCGCTTTCCCTGCCACCCCGGCCGGAGCGACCGCGGTTATCTCGCTCGAAGAGACAACGTTGAAGCCGGCCGCCGGTGTCGAGGCGAAGTCGACTGCGGTTGCCCCCGTGAAGTTGCTGCCATGGATGGTTACGGCCGTGCCGCCGTCGGTGGTGCCGGTGGCGGGCGAGATCGAGGAGATCGCGGGGGCGGGAGCGAGGTAGGTGAACGTGCCGGCCGCCGAGGACGGCGATACTCCGTAGCTTCCCTCCACCGACACCGCCACTGTCCCGGACCCGGCGGGGGTTACGGCCGTGAGCTGGTTTGGGCTGACGACTGTGAAGCTCGTCGCTGCCAGCGCGCCGAACATCACCGATTGCACTCCGTCGAAGCCGCTCCCTCCGATCGTCACCGTGGTTCCGCCGCCGGCGGGACCTGATGGGGGCGAAAGTGAGGTTATGGCCGGCGCGGGCGGGGGAGCAGGGGGCGACGTGCTTTGTACCAGCATCGCGTAGGAGCTGTAAGTGGGGTCTTGCGGGCTGAGCGCCTCATCGAAGGACGCGCTTTGTCCGGCATCGATGTTCGCGTTGGTGGTGTCGGCGTACGCGTAGTTTTGTGCGACCACGGTCCCGGAGGAGTCATAGAAGGTGAAAACCGCCTCGACCAAGTCGGCGGTGGTGGTGTTCAAGTTGGTGATAGTGCCGGCGATGTTCCGATATCCGGAGCCGTCGGTGTAGGTGTCCGTCACGACGGTCGAGAAATTGCGGTTGGCCGCAATGTTCGAGGCACTCGGGCTGACCGAGGTTATCGAGTAGTGCGTGTAGCCGGGTGGCGGAGTGAAGATGTCCTCGAAGGGGGACTTCTCCCCGGGAGCTAGCGGGTCCACGGTGGCGAAGGTGTA
>JAJZLQ010000023.1 GCA_021850605.1 Actinomycetes bacterium | reverse complement strand
ACTATCGGGGCGTTCAAGCGCATGGTGGCCGCCGAGCCGTAGAAGCCGGCGTCACCGAAGCTGAACACTCCGCCGTCCGAGCCCACCAGCCAGTAGCCGGCCTGGTTCACACGACTTTGCGTGGCACTGTTCACGATCAGGGTGGCTGTCCCCGACGAAGCTGCGTAGGTTCCCGAACCGCTGTATGCAGCGGTGATGGTGTCGGTGCCAACCGGAGCGCCACCGGCCGCGCAGGAGGCCTTTGACCCCGAAAGCGTAGCCGTGCACAGGAGGGTCGAGCCCGTGCTGAAGGATACGGAGCCCGAGGGTGTGCCTGTGGACGAGGACACGGTGGCGCTAAAGGTGACCGAGGTTCCGTAGACCGTGGTGCCCGGGGTCACGGTGACCGCGGTTGTAGTCGGAAGCGGCGTCACGTCGGTAAGGGTGACGTCGTGCTTGCTGGTGCCGCCGGCGTAGCTGATCATCAGTACCCGACCCCCCAAGGTCAAGGTCGAGCCCTCAGCAAGCGCGGTCCCTTGATAGGTGAGCACCCCTGAAGGCGCCTGGCCACCCTGGTTGGAGAAGACGTCGTAGACGTCACCGCGGGTCGACGAATACCCGTTAGAGAAGCTGACCGAGAGCGAGGCTCCGCCGAGCTGCAGCGAGCCCGAGCTCAGCACCGCTTGTGAATAACCGCTGCCCGGCGCGGTGCCCCCGATTACCACGTTGTAAGTGGCCGGCCCTCCTGAGCAGGCAAAGGTAATCCCCGCACTGGAGGTGAACATTCCCGGAGCGCCGTCTCCGGGACTAAAGATCGAGTTGCAGCCCATGGATAGCCCCGCGGCGCTCCCCGTGCCCTGCAGCGTGCCCCCATTGGAGGCGACCGAGGCGTTTACCGACCCGTCCGCCTGGAAGTAGCCATAGGAGGTGACCACCCCGCCGGTGTTGGAGGCACTCTGGCCGGCGGGAAGCACGAGAGGCGCAACGCTGGTCAAGGTGCCGGTCCCGGTTGCACCCGCAGCCAGAGTCAGCACGTAAGTGGCCGACTGGCCGATGGTGGCGGAGGAGGAGAGGGTCAAAGGAGCCGAAAGCGCGACGTTGTGTGCCCATTGCAGGGCCGCACCGGCACCCGCGTTGCCCGTGCCGGCGATGGTCAATGCGTTCGGGAGAGTGATAAAGTCCCACAGCTGAAGCACCCCTCCGGCATCCACCGTCACCGCGCCGGCCGAGAGGGCGCGCGAGTCGGTGACGCGCAAGGAGCCTCCCGCTTCGACCACAGTGCCGTTGCTGTAACTTCCCGGCGATCCCAGGACGACAAGCCCGCCCGCACCCGCCGCCGGGGAGGTGATGGAGAGGGGGCCGGTGCCGCTCACGTCGGCACTCACCCTCAACATGGCGGTCGAAGTGTCCGCGGCGAGGGTGGTCGCGGCGTTCAGGGTGACGGTTCCCGCCCAGGTGTCCACCCCGGAAAGCGCCTCGAGGTTTCCGTTCGACGCCCCGGTGCCGCCCCCAAGAGTGAGTGGGTTACCCAGCCTTACGCCCCCGGCAAGCTGCAGTGTCGCCCCGGCGGCCACCGAAACCGGCCCGCTGCCCAGGGTCCCGGGAGCCGACACCTGGAGAACACCGCCCGCCAAGTTGGTGCCCCCGGTGTAGCCGGCCGGGGCGGAGATCTCAACCGTGCCCCAACCGGCGTTGGCGCCGTTCACAGTGAGGGTGGATGCTCCGGTCACCCCGCCGCTGAGGACCAGGAGCGAGCCGGCCCCTCCCGCTTCGAGCGTGGTGTCGCTCACCAGGGCGAGCGTGCCGCTAACCGTCGCGGTGCCGCCGAAGGAGGGCTCCAGGGCTCCGTCCCCGCCGTAGCCCGATCCGCCTATGGAGAGCGGATCGGAGAGAGTGGTGCCGTCCGACATGTCCAGCGTGCTGCCCGATGCAACCGTCACGGGCCCGCTGCCGAAGGCGGAACTGTTCTCATAGTTCACGTAGGCATTGCCGCCAATGCTGGTGCCTCCGGCATAGGTATTGGCCGACTTGACGTTCCAGGCATATCCACTCAGGACGAGCCCGAAGCCGCCACCGCCGTCTCCGACAGAGGAGTCCAGGTTCACCACGGTGTTGTTGGCGGAGGAAAAGGTCTGCGAACTCCCCAGCACGATCGGTAGGGAGATCGATACCGTAGCCCCGTTCGGGCTCGAGACCGCGACGCCGGTGCCCGAAGCCGGATCAAGGACGATCTGGTTGCCGCCCAGAGTGTAGGCGTCCTGGATGACCAGGCTGTCAAAGACGGTCCCGGCGGCGATGTCGTTCACCGGCGCGACGCCATTGGGTACCGGGGTGGGAAAGACCAGCTGTGAACCCGCCGGAGGGCCACCCGGATTGGTGCAACCGCTTCCCGACCAGTTGGAAGGGTCGGACCAGTTGTTGTTGCTGCTTGCGTACCCACCGTCTGTCCATGTACAGACGGTGACGCTCCGGGCCAGGTTCGACTCAAACAGCCCTTGCTGGGCACCGGTGCTGTCGTCGTAGCTACCCACCGCCATGCACGAGGTGGCGTCCGGGCAGGCAAGAGAGTAAAGTCCCACCGCCGGATCCGAGGCTGCGGAAGGGTTCAGCGATCCAAGCGGTGCGGCAGCGCCGATCCATGTGCCCGAGGAGAGCGTGTCGATAAGGCCCTGGGTGTTGCCGGAGGAGTCGGTGTAATTGCCCACCGCGACACAGCTGCCGGCGGCCGGGCAGGAAAGTTCCTTGAGATCGGCCAGCGGATTGGCGGCCGCCGGCGGGTTGGCACCCAGCGGTGCGGTGGTGGCGCTCCAGCTCCCCGAGGCTAGGGTCTCGATGAGGCCCTGGAGGTTGCCCGAGGAATCGATGTAGCTGCCGACGCCCACGCAGTTGGTGGCCGAAGCACAGGAGGCTTGGGTGAAGCCTACGCCGGGGCTGGAACCGGCGGCCGGGCTGAGCCCGGAAAGCGGTGCGGTGGTGGCGCTCCAGCTCCCCGAGGCGAGGGTCTCGATAAGGCCCTGGAAGTTGCCCGAGGAGTCCTTGTAGCTGCCCAATACCAGGCAGGCCGAGCTCGCCGGACACGAGACGGTGGTGAGTTGTGCGTCAGCACCACTCCCACTGGGAGCGGGGCTGAGCCCGGAAAGCGGTGCGGTGGTGGCGCTCCAGCTCCCCGAGGCGAGGGTCTCGATAAGGCCCTGAGTGTTGCCGGAGGAATCATTGTATTCGCCCACAGCAACGCACGCCGAACTGGTGGAACAAGAGATGGTGGCCAGGTTGACCCCGGGATTGGCAGATGGAGCGGGGCTGAGCCCGGAAAGCGGTGCGGTGGTGGCACTCCAGCTCCCCGCAGCGAGGGTCTCGATGAGACCGACCCTGCCATTGACCGAACTGTCGAAATAGGTTCCTACGGCGAAGCAGGTTCCCGAGGACGGGCAGGAGACGGCGTAAAGGTGAACTACCGGAGTGGCCGCCGCGGTGGCGGGAAGCGGTGCCGTCATGGAGGACCATGTCCCCGCGGAAAGCGTCTCCACAAAGCCCTGGGTGTTGCCGGAGGAGTCGGCGTAATTGCCCACCGCGACGCAGCTCCCGGCGGCCGGGCAGGAGATGGCCAGCGGAGAGATGTTGGCATTGGTCGGATTGATGGAGAGTCCCCCGGTGGGCATGGTGCCGGCGCTCCAGGCGCCGGAGGTAAGGATCTCGTTCACACCCTGCTGCCCTCCTGATGAGCCCTGGTAGCTCCCAGTCGCCACGCAGTTGCCGGCGGCCGGGCAGGAGACGGCGTTCAGATTGACGTTGGGGTTGGCCGCGTAGGCACTCGGGTTGAGTCCGCTGAGCGGGGCTGTGCCCGCCAACCAGGTGGTGGCGCCGGCCGAGGCGACGGCCATCGGCACCACCTGAAGCGCGGCGCCGAAAAGCGCCAGCGCCGAGAACATCGACAACACAAACCTGCGAACTGACTTTTTTTCGGCCCTTGCCCCGCCCATCTGGCGCCTCCCTAGAGTGAAGTCCGGCAGACAAGGCTACGAAAGGCGCTCACCCCCTGCATCGGGAGACTTCCCCATATCAGGGAGATCAAATGCCTGCCTGATCGCGTTTATTGCCTCGAAGAAGCCAAGCCAGCTGGAGAATGCCAGCGCCGGCTCGCCGGGCTCGACGGAGATCGACCCGCTGAAGGACTCGCCTCGATGGATGGTCAGGGTGACCACCAAGTTCTCACGGGCCATCGGCCACCTCCGTAGGGCGCCCATGGGTGGCCTTCGTGTCACGCCCTTACCGGCGGGCGCGCATTGCCCTGGCCACGGGCCTCCCGCCAAGACGAGTATTCCGGTGAAGGCGGACGATAGCATCGGGGAAACGCCCCATATGCGCCAAAGAGTCAGCGGTCCCCGCCACCCGCGGTGTGCCAGCCGAGCATGAGCTCCCGCCGTGATTTCAAGCCCAGCTTTTGATAGACGCTGGCCAGGTGGTGGTCGACCGTCTTGGCCGACAAGTAGAGGCTCTGGGCTATCTCCTTGTTGGTCAATCCCCCGGCGGCGAGATCGGCCACCCTCTTCTCCTGGGCGGTCAGGCCCGGCGACACGTGATTACGGCGCCTGGGTTGCCCCCCGGCAACCGCGAACTCCTGGTATGCCAGCTCCTGCAGGCGCCGGGCGCCGGTGGGCTCCAGCATCTCGCAGGCTTCGCCAAGCACCTTGCGCGCCCGGGCGGCATTGCCGCTAAGGCGCAGGAAGCGACCATAGCCGATCAGCGTCTCCGCGTGGGCGATCGGCATCGCCACTGCGGCGTTGTGAGCAAGGGCGTCCCGGTAGAGCGCCTCCGCGCTCTCGGGGTCGCCGCGCAGCCACTCGATCCAGGCGCTACCCGCCAGGGCCACCGCCCGGGGGGCGTGGCAGGGCAGCCGTGCGCACAGCGAGCCGAGAAAGCCGGCCAGCTCCGAAGCCTCCTCCAACCTCCCGGCAGCGGTGAAGGCCTCTATCGCCGTGGCATGCCAAGGGACCGCGCAAGGCTCGAGGATGCCCGAACTCTCCGCAAGCGCTCGGATGCGCGTGGCAATCCCTGCCGCTACCTCGGAGTGGCCCCGGCCAAGCTCGCGGCTGCAGTCGATATAAAGCAGCCACAGGCGCAGGTACGGCATCTCCCCCATCGCCGCCATCGCCGCGGTAACCCGCCCGGTCCATCTGTCGCACTCCTCCGTGAGCCCGCGCTCGTGGCTGAGAAAGGCGAGTCCGATGCAGACAAACGGCGAAAGCCCGCGGAAAAGCTCGGCAACCCCCGCACCCTCGTAAAGCAGCGCGTAGGCCTCCTCCAGCCTTCCGGTTCTCCACAGCACGTCGGAGTGGTTGACCGAATATGACCAGAAGCTCAGTTCGGCGCCCTGGCTCTTGGTCGTCTCCGCCAGCAGGGTATAGGCGTCGGTGCATTCGTCGAAACGTTCCAGGATCTTGGCCACGTTGATGTAGGCGAAGACGGGATCCCACGCCCACGGTGAACGGACCTGGTTGGGGTGCGGACTCCCAAGCAGCGGCCGCGCGACCACTCCAAGCTCCTCGAAGCCGGACGGATCACCGCTGATACAGTCGAGATTGGCCTGTGCGGCGGTGGCCGAGGCAAGAATCCACGGGTCCGTGACCGCGATCTCGCGGGCCAGGCCGAAGGCACGCTCGACCACCTGGCCGGCTATGCGCGGTGTACGGTAGATCCAGCTCGCGTAAGCGCCGTCCAACAGGATCTCGACGGCGAGGGCCGGATCGAAGCCGAGCGCCAGATTCGATGCCTCTTGCGAAGCGCACTCCGCCTCTTCCAGCCTGGCCGAGGCCATCATCGCCTGGCCGTAGACGCGCAGGGCGCAAAGGCGCATCTCCTCCCCCAGGCCAGGCAGATCGAGCAGCCGCCGCGACGCGGTCGCCGCCTGGTCCACCCGCCCAACCAGCAGGCAGGTCTCCGCCAGCTCGCGCAGGACCGCGGGATCAGGAGAGTCCCCGGCCAGGCGAAGCGCGCCGGCAAAATATTCCACTGCGGTCGACATCGCTCCAGTGGCCAGGGCCGCACGCGCGGCTCCCAGAACCGCAGCGATGGCCTGGGGGTCTCCGTACAGCTCCGCTGCCAGAGCGTGCGCCGCCGCCTGAGCCGATCGGAATCCCCGCTCGCTCAGCAGGCTGAATGCGCGCGCGTGTGCG
>JAJZLQ010000042.1 GCA_021850605.1 Actinomycetes bacterium | reverse complement strand
GATTTCGGAGATGAGCGACTTGCCGGGGTCGTCGGCGGGATGGGCCTTGCCGGCAAAGATGAAGGCCACCGGGCGATCCGTGTCGCGCAGCAGCTTGAGCAGGCGCTCGCGCTCGCGCATCAGCAGTGTCGCGCGCTTGTAGGGCGCGAACCTGCGCGCGAAGCCGATGATGAGGGTATCGGGGGTGAGCGCCCCTTCGCGCACCAGGGCCGCCTCGGAGACGAAAGAGGGAGCCGCCGGGCGCAGCCGGCGCTCCACCGCCTCGATGAGCCGGGTCTTGGCCGCCCGCTTGGCGGTGGCCAGGTCTTCGGTGCTGATCGAGTTCAGCCGTTCGTACTCCCGCGCGTCCGCCTCCGGCCAGGAGGCGAGCAGGTTCTTGGAGAGGAGCTCGTCCATCTCCGCACTCACCCAGCTGCGGGCGTGCACACCGTTGGTCACGTGGCCGATCGGCACCTGGGAGGTGTCGAGCGCCGGCCACAGCTCACCGAAAAGCCGCCGGGAGACGCCCTCGTGCTGGCGCGCCACCGCATTGGCCACCCCGGCCAGGCGAAGGCCGAAGTGGGCCATGTTGAACTCCTCCGCCTGGGCGTCCCCCGCCCCAAGGGCGATGACGTCGTCCAAGGTCAGGTCGATGGAGTCGAGGTACTGCCCGAGCTGCTCGGCCAGCAGCCCGCGCGGGAAGCGGTCGATGCCGGCCGGAACCGGAGTGTGGGTTGTGAACATGGTGGTGGCCCGGGCCGCCTCGATCGCCTCCGCCTTGCTTAGCCCGCGCTTGAGGAAGCGGCCGATCCGCTCGAGTGCCAGGAAGGCCGCGTGCCCCTCGTTCATGTGAAAGACGAGCGGGTCGTATCCGAGCAGCTCCAAAGCTCTCACGCCACCGATGCCGAGCAGCATCTCCTGCTGGAGCCGGTGGGTGAGATCCCCGCCGTAGAGGCGGTCCGACACGTTGCGCAGAGGAACCTCGTTCTCCTCGAGGTCGGTGTCCAGGAGCAGTAGGGGGACCCGTCCCACCTGGGCCACCCGCACCGCGACATGCAGCATCCGCCCGTCGATGGGCATGGTGAAGCGGTGCGCGGGGTCGTTGGTGACCAGGCGGTCCATCTCCGGATCGTGGGCGTAGTTCTCCACCTGCCAGCCGTCGGAGCGGATCGACTGGGAGAAGTAACCGTCGCGATAGTAAAGGCCCACGCCAACGATGGGAATTCCCAGGCTGGAGGCGGACTTTATGTGATCCCCCGCCAGCACACCCAGCCCTCCGGAGTACTGGGGCAGTGCCTCGGTGACCCCGAACTCGGGTGAGAAATAGGCCACGGTGAATTCGTCGTCGGGGTAGGTGAGCTGGAAGTGGGCCTTGGCGGTCAGATGCCTCTCCAGGTCCGCAGCCACTTTGTTGAGCTGTTCGATGAAGCGGGAGTCCCGGGCCAGCTCCATCAGGCGGGCGGCGGGGACCCGGGCCAGCATGGCCGGCGGGTTGCGCCGGGTCTCCTCCCAAAGGCCTGGATCGATCCAGCGAAAAAGGTCGGCGCTCGGGACGTGCCATGCCCAACGAAGGTTGGCGGCGATGCGCTCCAGAGGCGCAAGGGTCTCGGGCAGCGACGAGCCGACGCTGAAGACGTGTGATGCGCGCATTCGAGAAATGCTACGCCGTCTTGCCCCTCGTCACGACCCCGGCCCTGGCTCGGCCGGGCGTTCCGGTGCACTGCGATGGGCGATCGACATGGGGCTCCGCCGGCAAACTCCAGCGTGGCGGGCCAAATTAAAAAGGGGCGGGCCATTGTGTCACCGGGCCCGCCCCTCCCCATTCACAGGTTGGACCTATCTGGTTCCGTACCCCGAAGCGGAGGATCGCCTCCCCCTCTCCGGGCTGCTTGCAGGCGCGTCTGGCGTGGAGCCGGAATCGGAACCGCGGCCCCGGCGCTTTTTCGACCGGCGCTGCCGGCGGGCGGGCAAGCGCGGCTGGAGGGGTGATGGCAAAGTTGCGGGCAAGGCCCGCTGCGCCGTTGCACCCCGGAGTCGCATGCCAACTCGGACCGGCAAACAATCCTATCGAAGGGCCACAGCTTAAATTAGAAAACGCTTAGATAATCCGGCGATCTACATTTCGGCATTATCCAAGCCGCCCCAAGTGGCATTCTCTGTGAATTCCGGCCCGCGGGGGAGGCAAATCCTGACCAAAGTCCCATGAATGGGCGAGTCCAAGCCTTATTCGAGGGGGTATGTTTGGGGCATGGCAAACCATGGGGAATCTCTTGACCGCAACCTCGCCCTGGAGCTGGTCCGGGTCACCGAATCCGCAGCTCTGGCCGCATCCCGCTGGATGGGCCGAGGCGACAAGAACGGCGCCGACGGCGCGGCTGTCGAGGCGATGAGAGCCGCGCTCTCGATGGTCGCCATGGATGGCGTCGTGGTGATCGGCGAGGGCGAAAAGGACGAAGCCCCCTGGCTATACAACGGCGAGAAGATCGGGGATGGCACTCCACCAAAGGTGGATATCGCCGTGGATCCCATCGAGGGCACCACCCCGACCGCGCTTGGCCGTGGCAATGCGCTCTCGGTAATCGCCCTGTCGGAGTCGGGCACAATGTTCAACCCCGGCCCTTGCGTCTACATGGAAAAGATCGCCGTGGGGCGCGAGGCCCGTGGGCGGATCAGCCTCGATCTCTCCCCAACGGAGAACATACGCGCGGTGGCCAAGGCCAAGGGTATCCCGGTGAGCGAGATCACCGCGGTGATCCTCGACCGGGACCGGCACAAGGAGCTGATCGAAGAGGTGCGCGAGTCCGGCGCCCGGATCCGCCTCATCTCAGACGGCGATGTGGCCGGCGCGATCTCCACCGCCTGGCCCACCTCCGGTGCGGATATCCTGCTCGGCATCGGGGGAACCCCGGAGGGCGTGGTGGCCGCTGCGGCGCTTCGCTCCATGGGCGGCGAGATCCAGGGCCGGCTCTGGCCGCGCAACGACACCGAGCGCCAGGCGGCAGTGGATGCCGGCTACGACATCGGCCGGCTCCTCACCACCGAGGACCTGGTCAACAGCGACAACTGCTTCTTCGCCGCCACCGGTGTGACCGACGGCGAACTACTGAACGGAGTGCGCTACAGCGCGAGCGGAGCCGTGACCCAATCACTGGTAATGCGCTCCAAGTCAGGCACGGTGCGCAAAATCGAGTCCTATCACAACCTCAACAAGCTGAGGCGGTACGCCAAGATCGGCTCCTGAGGCCCCGGCCAGAGCTCGAAGGCCCTGGCTCCCCTGGCTTCCAGCGCCGCACTGACCCGCTTCCAGGCCCAGCCCTCCGCGCTCCCGCGTGCCGCCACCAGGGCCCGCGCCCCCTCTCCGGCGGCGGCGTAGGCCAACTCCTCCATCAGGATCGTGGCCAGCCCACATCCGCGCTCGGACTCGGCCACCCATGCCCACTCCAGATATGCGGTGGCACCCGCCACCGAGGCGATCGCGGCACAGGCCAGCTCCTCGCCCCTGAAGCCCGCCACCGAGACCGCGCCCTCCCGCGTCACCCCGTAGTCCACCGAGGCGCTGGGATAGGAGAAGCCGGAGGATGGGCCATCGGCGCCGTAGAGCGAGAGCCACTCCCCCGCCGCGCCGGTGCGCCAGAAGGTGGCCGGCAGGCCGGCCAGGGCCCGGCTCCGCGCCGGCTCGAAGCGCACTTCGCTGAAACGCTGCCAAGCGGTCCTGGTGTCCTGGCGCAGGATCTTGAAACCCTCCACCTCCACCTCTGCGTCGAAGTGGCCAAATAGCCCCAGGCCCGCCTCGACCACCTCCATGGGGGCGTTGTCGAAGAGCGTCAGGTGCGCTACGAAGTCCCGCTTGCGCGCCGGGGCGTCCATGGCCGCCCGAACCCCCTCCTCCAGCGCCAGGAGCTCCTCGCTCGGCTCCACCCGCAAATAGAGGACCCCCGCATCGTGCTTGAAGGCGCCGGCCCCCGCTACGCGGACTCCGAAGGGTTCTATCTCGGACCCCAGCCGGCGCAATGCCATAAGCCGGGAACGGAACTCCCCGTCGGGGAGGCTGGTAGGCGGGTAAAGGGTGATGTGGGGCTCGATACGGGTGAGCTGGGGCGAGCCGATAGCACGGCGCACCCCGTCCACCTGCGCAGACAGCTCAGGCGGAAGACCGATGACGATGCCGTAGCGGCCTTTGGCCACCTCTCACCTCCACAGCGCCACAGCGCCACGATGGGCGGGCATAAAGCGTGCCCGGGGAGTGAGCCTATGCGCGGATCAGGAGTGGCGGGTGAAGGTCTCCGAGACGGCAAGGCGCACGTGCGCGCGACGAAGAGCGGCCTCGACACTGGCGTCGGTGGCATGCGCGAGGGCCTGCTCCGCCCGCTCCATGGCCAGCCGGGCCCGGGCCACGTCGATCTCGTTGGCCAGCTCGGCCACATCGGCCAGCAAGGTCACGCGGTTCTTGGCCACGTGCACGAAGCCACCATGCACCGCGGCGAACAGGTCCGCCTCTCCTGGGCGCTCGATCTTCACCACGCAGATCTCAAGCGTCCCGATGAAGGGGGCGTGGTTGGCCAGAAAGGCGATGTCCCCATCGCCGGTGCGAGCCATCACGTAAGTGGCGTCCCCGGAAAAGAGACTCCTCTCCGGGGTCAGCAGCTCGGCGTGCATGATGGCGGCCATCAGTTGCCCTCGAGCGCCTTGGCCTTGGCGAGCACGCTCTCCACTCCACCGGCGTTCATGAAAGCCTGCTCGGGAACCTCGTCGAGCTCCCCGTTGACCAGGGCCTCGAAGGAGTCGATCGTCTCCTTGATGGGCACGTAGATACCCTTTAGGCCGGTAAAGACCTCGCCCACGAAGAAGGGCTGGGAGAGGAAGCGCTGGATCTTGCGCGCGCGGGAGACCGTTACCCGGTCCTCCTCGGAGAGCTCGTCAAGACCCAGGATGGCGATGATGTCCTGCAGCTCCTTGTAGCGCTGCAGCACCTCCTGCACGCGCCGGGCCACGTTGTAGTGGCGCTGGCCCACGATGTGGGGGGCGAGGATGTTGGAGGTGGAGGCGAGAGGATCCACCGCCGGATAGATGCCCATCGAGGCGATCGCCCGGGAGAGCTCGGTGGTGGCATCGAGGTGGGTGAAGGTGGTGAAAGGCGCCGGGTCGGTGTAGTCGTCGGCCGGCACGTAGACCGCCTGCAGCGAGGTGATGGAACGTCCCTTGGTGGAGGTGATCCGCTCCTGAAGCTCGCCCATCTCATCGGCCAGGGTGGGCTGGTAACCCACCGCGGAAGGCATCCGGCCGAGCAGGGTGGAAACCTCCGAGCCCGCCTGGACGAAGCGGAAAATGTTGTCGATGAAGAGCAGCACGTCCTGGTTTCTCACGTCGCGGAAGTACTCCGCCATGGTGAGGGCGGAAAGAGCGACGCGCAGGCGCACGCCCGGCGGCTCGTCCATCTGGCCATAGACCAGGGCCGCCTTGGCGATGACGCCGGATTCCTGCATCTCGATCCAGAGATCCGTGCCCTCACGGGTGCGCTCGCCCACGCCGGCGAAGACGGAGACGCCACCGTGCTGCTGGGCCACGCGGTTGATCATCTCCATGATGAGGACCGTCTTGCCCACGCCCGCTCCACCGAACAGGCCGATCTTGCCACCCTGCACGTACGGTTCGAGCAGGTCGATCACCTTGATGCCGGTCTCGAACATCTGCGCCTTGGGTTCGAGCTGGTCAAAGGCCGGAGCATCGCGGTGGATGGGCCAGCGCTCGGTGATGTTCTCCACCACCGGCACGTCCAGAGGCTCGCCGATCACGTTGAAGACGTGCCCCAGCACTCCATCGCCCACCGGCACGCTGATGCCGCGTCCGGTGTTGCGGACCACCGCCCCGCGCCGCAGGCCGTCAACCTGGCGGAGGCAGACACAGCGCACGCGCCCGTCGCCGATCTGCTGGGCCACCTCGGCGGTAACGGTGATCTGCTGGCCGTCCAGCACCAGGTCCACCTCGAGGGCGGTGTTGATCTCGGGGATGGCATCGGGCGGGAACTCCACGTCGATGACGGGGCCGACGATGGCGACTACTCGCCCATCCTCCAGCACCACCTGATTATCTGCCACGGTTGTCATTCAAACTCCTCGTAAACGCCGGTCCCGCCTCGAAGCGGCCCGGCCCTGCACAAAAGTCGCGGGGTGGTTGCCCCG
>JAJZLQ010000127.1 GCA_021850605.1 Actinomycetes bacterium | reverse complement strand
CGGCCAGTGATGAGGGGCGATGGCAGCGCAGGCGGCCAGGTAGGCCGCGCTTGGGAAAGCAAAGGTACCCGCAATGGCCAGGCGGATCGTGGCTGCGGTCTTGGCTCCGACTCCTGGCGTCGAGGTCAAGACCGCTCGAAGAGGGAAGCCACCGAGCAAACTCTCGACTTCGTCAGCGAGCTGGGCGCGCTCGGCCCCCAAGTTCTTGATGGAGGCACCGACACGGCCGATGATGGTTTCGACCGCGTCGGTGCCGACTACCGTGACGCTCTGTTGCTTAAGGGCGGCGAAGACGTCCGTGACAAGCTTGGCGACGCCACGGTGTCTCCTCTCCCGAGCCCATTGGCGGACTCGTCCAGTACCTGCCCGGCGGAGGCCGGTCGGGCCCCCGTATTGTGCGAGCGGGTCCAGGGAGCGCTGGTTGGTCAGCCTTGTGCCGGCAAAGACTCGATCGACGGCCGGCTAAGGCGTACGGGTTGGCCGACCGCTCCTCGCCCGGCGCGGTAAAGTCCGTCCCTGCCTCATGAATCATGGTCGCGGGGTCTCGGCAGGCCAACGGCTAGTGAGCGCCTATCAGACCGCCTTGTGCAACGAACTGCTCCCAGCCGCCATCAAAGCCGACCTGGCCGTTGACGATCGAGTACACACGACTGGTGCACTGCCGAGCAAACGAGAGATTCTGCTCCACCACGAGCAAAGTGATCCCCGCCTCTCGGAGGGAGTGGAAGGATCCAGCCAGGCGCTCCTGAAGAAACGGCGCGAGTCCCTGTGAAGGCTCATCAAGTACCAGCATCTTCGGGTGGGCGACAAGCGCCCTGGCGATTGCCACCATCTGTTGCTGGCCGCCACTCAAGGCCCCGGCATTTCTCGCACGATGGTCCGCCAACTCGGGAAATACTTCGAATGCAAAGTCGATCGCCTCGGTCGTAGGACGGTGCCAGCCGAAACACGAGCCACCGATCGCAAGGTTGTCCTCAACTGTGAGGCGTGTCGCAATCTGACGGCCCTCGGGAACGAGAACCAAGCCCTCCCGCATGTGCCGCCGAGCGGTCTTGCCGTCCATGTCCATGCCCAAGAAGCGGTGTCTCCCCGAGGATGCTCGCAGAAAGCCGGCCAACACCTTCACCAAGGTGGACTTCCCGGCGCCGTTGACGCCGACGATTCCCACGGCTTCTCCGGGCCGAACCTTGATCGAAACGCCACGCAGAGCAACCAGGGCATCGTACTTGAATACCAGCTCTTGCGCCTCGAGTGCAGACGCTTCCTCGAAATTCATCCCCGCCCTCTCGGCGGGTGGACCACCGTCCAAAACCATAAACCCGTACCCTTCCGCGCAGCTATCCGGCTACCTGGGTTCCCAGGTAGCCCTCTTTCACGACGGAGCTGTCAAGAGCTTCGGCGACAGTGCCGTCGAAGACGACCTTTCCGCTCGCCATCATGACCACCCGTTGCGCGACCGCCTTGACAAGCATCATCCGATGCTCAATGAGCAAAAGCGTCATGCCCGACGCCCGGAGTCGGACAAGAACCTCCGCAAGGTGCTCCTCCTCGACCTGGCTCAATCCTGCAGCTGGTTCGTCGAGCAGGAGAACACGCGGATGCCCGATCAGGGCCCTTGCTAGCTCGACGAGCTTGCGGGAGCCGAACGGAAGCGACCGAATTGCACGCCCGGCCTGGTCAGCCAGGCTCACCGCCTCCAGAGCCTCCTGTGCATCGGCGAGCAACTTCCGCCTGGCCTGACCGTGCCAGTTCCCTTGTGCCACAGAGCCGAGCAACACATTGTCGAGCACGGTGTCATCCAACAAGAGCCTCGGAGTCTGAAAGGTCCTGCCAACGCCCATGGGGGCGAGGGCGCGAGCGGGCAGTGACAGAACGTCATTGCCGTAGACCTCGATTGTGCCAGCATCAACCGGGAGAATCCTGGTGATCAGGTTGACGAGCGTGGTTTTGCCTGCGCCGTTCTGGCCCAGCACCGCCACTGCCATGTCCTCGGCGTGGGGTATTTCGAGCTCGAAATTGGAAAGGACATTTAGCCCTCCGAAGCTCTTGCAGAGTCCGCTGATTCTGAGAACCTGCGATCCAGCCCGCTCCTGCACCGTCTTCACTTGGCCATCACCTCCGGCTCCGGAGCCGTCTGATCGGATGCGTGTAAGTGTCGTGTGGCCGAGTCGGTGTGCGCCGCCCTTGCGACGTCAGGTCGGACTCTCGAGACCATGGCCCTGGCCCACTTGGCGGGCTGGAGGCCGGTGAGGCCGCCAGGCGCGTATCCAAGAATGACAACCAGGGCGACACCGATGATTATCGTCGATAGGCCCGGGAAAGAGATCGTCTCGGCCACAAGCGCGCTGTAGACACCTGCGCCAACCAAGGTTCCCCACCTAAGTGAGCGCCCACCCAGCACGACCGCAACGAGCACGGCAAGTGACGTAGTCAGCGTAAAATTCTCAGGCGCTATAAATGCCGACGTCTCAGTGAGCATGAAGCCGGCTCCCGCGGCGATGGCGAACGCGACGATCACGACGATGATCCGAAGGCGCCCCACGTCGATGCCAACTGAGGAAGCCATGGTCTCGTCGACCTTGAGGGCCAGGAGTTGCCTTCCGATTCGGCTGACGCGGAGATGGCTCAAGGCCACGAGAACCGCACAGCTCACAGCGAGCAGGATCGCCAACATTGTGACGGAATTGAGGTGCGCGGCCGGCGCCACCTCTCCGTTGATACCGCCGGTTAGACCATTGAGATGCGTGAAGGCGGTTGTCAGGATCACCTGGGCCGCAAGTGTCGCCATGGCCAGAAAGTGCTCGCGCAACCTTCGTAGCGGCAGGGCAAAGAGCAGACCCATGAGAGCACCCGCCAGCACCGCCGCCACGAGCGCGAGGCCGATTGGCGCACCAAGTTTCGTCTCCACCAGAATCGAGACGTAGGCACCGACGCCGTACACACCCGCTTGAGTCAGCGAAGCCTGGTTGGTGAAACCCAGCATCAGCTGCAGGCTCGCGGCCAAGAGGGTGAACAGACCGAAGTTGATCACCGTAGTGGTCGCGAAGTCCGAATGCCTTCCAACTGTCAGCACGAAGAGTGCCGCCAAGGCCGCGACCATGACGGCATCACCCCAAATGAGTCCCGCATGCGTAGTCGATGCTTTCGAGCGCACAAATGCTCTGCGGCGGCCTGGCGCCATACCGCCGCCATTACCGTTCGTCGGTTTCATGCTCTAGGCCCCAATATCTCCACAGCGCTTCCCGTCAATCCACTTGGCTTGAAGACAAGGAAGAGGAAGAGCATGGCGAACGCAAGAAGGTCCATGATGTTCGGATTCAAATACGTCCCGGCGAGTGTACTGACGAATCCTACGATCAGCCCTCCTGCCATTGCTCCGCCGGGGTTCCCCAGTCCGCCGACCACGGCCGCAGCGAAAGCCTCTATCCCGTAGGTGATATCGGTGCTTATGGAAACGCCGGTCAACGGCATGAACAGTGTTCCAGCAATGGCCAGGACCATGAAGGACATGGCCCAGGCGATGCTCACCATGATGGTGTCGTTGATTCCGTAAAAGCGCGCCGCCTCACGGTTTGCCCCCAGGGCGAGAATCTGCTTCCCGGCGATGGTCTTGCGCTGCAGGAGCGCAAGACCATACACGGTCGCACCGGCAATCGCCAGGAAGATGATCCCCTGCCACGGCACTTCGTTGCCGACCAAGGTGAAGCCACCATTCACGATGGACGGAGCCGTGAAGCTGTAGCTGCCCCATTCCCGGGTCACCAGCTGCTCTACCACCAAACCCACGCCGAACGTGATGATGACGAGGGTAAGCGGGTCGGCACCATGGTTCTCGGGCCATCTCAAAGCCACGAGGTAGACAACTGCGCCCAGAGCCGCCGAGATCAGGATGGCGACCAGGTCGTTTACCACCACCGAAGTCGTGAAGTGCAGCTTGATCGCCAACAACGCACCGAGGATCGCGAACTGGCCAACAGCAAAGTTGAATACCTTCGAAACCGTGTAGCTGAGAGTAAAGCCAAGAGCCATCATTCCCAGGGCGGTTCCGAAAAACAGCGCAGAGATGACTGCTCCAACGAACTCAGACATTCTGATGCTCCCCCGCTTTCCTTTGCCGCCTAGCCGTTTACGCCCGGGGATGCGTCGGCCAGCTTCGAAAGACTCGCGTCATAGACGAAGCTGCTCGAACCTTTATCCCACTTATAGACGCTGAGCATCTCAGGGCCAAAGAGCCCGGAGTGCTGCGTGGCGGTGAACTGAACGTAGCTTCCGGGGCCGCCGGCCAGGGTCGGGAATTTGCCGAGTCCCTGTAAGGCGTTCACGAGCGCAAGTCCACCCTTGCCATGGGAGGCTTTGAGGCCCGCAGCCGCGATCTGGAAGGCGTCCCACAGGCGGGTCGGATTGCCACCGCCCTGGGAGATTCCCGTTTGGGCCGAGATCTTGTCCATGAACGCCTTCTCCTTGGGAACCGACGAGTCGTAGCTCGTTATGTTGAGCACCTCGGGAAGCGTGTTGTAGGCGGAGGCGGCCGCTGCAGCGACGCCTGGCGCATTGATGCCGCCGGGGCCGAAGATCGGTAGCTTGACGTTCATCTGAGCCATGGTCTTGGCCAGGAGGGTGACGTCCGGACCGGAGCCACTCCCCACGAACACCGCCTGCGCGCCGCTGCTGGCGATCTTGGCGACCTGGGCGGTCAGGTCCGTCGCTGGCGAGGCCCAGTTGACATTGGCGACGATGGAAGCGCCGTAGCTGCCCGCAAGAGAGGCCCAGGAGTCAGCCTCGGCGGCGCCAAAGCTGGTGCTGTCAGCGGCGATGGCGATCTTGGTCCATCCGTTGGCCCTGGCAACTCCGAACATCGCCCCCGTGGACTGAGCCACCTGGTACTCGTCGCGGAAGCAGTAGGTCATTCCGTTGGTCAGACCATCGGTTGCGGAGGCGTGGGCAATCAGCACCACGTGCTCGGCCATGGCCACGGTGCACGCCGCCTGGAAGTTGGTGGATGTCCACTCGCCCAGGACCACAGCTGCGCCACTCGATGAGAGCGACTCGAAGGCCGACACTGCCCCGGTCGGCGAAACTCCGCCTGTGTCCCTGACGAGCAGGGACAACGGATGGCCATCCACTCCGCCCGCCTTGTTGATGGCGGCCACGGCGTCCTTGGCGATTGTCTCCTCAGAAGTGCCCTCGCTCGGGTTCCCTCCGGTAAGCGGTGCCGCCAAGCCGACGATAATCGGCGCCTTGTTCGCCACGGTAGTTCCTGAGCCGCTCTGCGTGGAGGTGGACGCAGAGCTGCTTGAGCCGCATGCTGCGGCCATAAGTGCAACGCCGACGGCAGTCGCCACGGGAGCGATCTTCCTCTTCGGCATCCAGGTCGTATTCCCCTTCATGGATCTCCCCATAGTGAATGCGCAGACATTATGCCTACGCGGTTTAATAAGAGGCTCTTTTCGCGAACTCGGTCTTCTCGATCTCTCGAGCAGCCTCTAGGACCGTCGCTCCCATTGCCCTAGGCACGACCACCACGCCGTCACCATCGCCCAGGACGATATCGCCGGGAAGGACGCAAACGCCGCCGATTGCCACAGGGCAAAGCAGGCGTCCCGGACCGTTCTTGTATGGGCCAGCAGGAGTTGCGCCACGGGCGAAGACGGGAAGACCGAGCTCCCCTATCATCTCCCTATCCCTGATTGCTCCGTCGATCACAAAACCGCCCAGGCGGCGCTTGGCGGCACGTGTCGCCATCAGCTCACCAATCAGAGCGCGAGTCGTGTCGCCACCTCCGTTAACCACCAGGACATCTCCCGGCTGTGCGGCGTCTATGGCCTGGTGAACCGCCCGGTTGTCACCGGAGCGGGTCCAGACGGTATATGCGGGACCTGCCAACTTGGCCCCCGCCCACATGGCGCGTATCCCTTCGGCCACACCCAAGCGGTCCATTGCATCCGCGATGTTCGCACAGGGCAGCTTGGATAGCCCACCGATGATCGGACCGGCCGCTCGCTCGAATTCACCTGGGGTGTCGAGTGTCGCAATACTCATGCCGACTCCCCGGGCATCGGATACTCCTCGGAGTTCAACACCCATCCCTCCATCTGCGAAAAGTCGAACCTGGGAGGTCCGAAGATGTCCACGAGCTGATTAATCTCCCGCCCTACCTGCTGGCTTGTATGGATGAGAAGCGGAGGAATGACAGCCAATGAGGGGCCGGCGCATATGTCGTGCTCATCGTTGCGCCAGTACCGCATGTCAGTTGTCCAGGGATAACGAACGTGGTGTACAAAGCTCCCTCCCAGCACGAGAGACCCCTGCTCAAACCCCTCGTGGGTATGCGGGGACATCTTGGTAACGTCCCGCGGCCCGGGTCGCGGATAGGAGTAGTTGACCATCAGGTTCGACGATCTCCAGATCCTGCCGAACCGGCCAGGGGTTGGCTCCACATCCAGGCTGTAGGCACGGATCGCGTACCCGTTTTTTGGAGCCGGCCATGACGCGTAGTCATCCAGGTTCGGATGGGCGAATTCGTATATGGATGCGTTCGCGCTCATCGCGGCCAGGTCGGCTGCCAAATGGCTGAAGATGCGTACCACGCGGCCCTCTGCGGCCAAGGCGATCTCGCTGTCGCCGGGTGGCACGATTACAACCCAAGGCCCGCTTACGGCGAGGCGCTCGTCGCCCGCGGTCACCTCGATCTTGCCCTCGGCATCCGGGACCAAGACCATGTACTCGTCAGCCTGCCCCTGTCGCGTCAGGATTGTTCCGGCCTTGGCCTCGGTGTAGGCCACCACAAAGTACGCGCCGCGTGCGAGCCAAGTGCGACTCGACTCGTCCACCACCTGCGGATCCGTCTCATAGAACTTTACGTAGCTTGCGAGGCCGTATCCTTTTGCGGCCGCCTTTTGGGCGCCGGCTCCCAGACTCGATCTAGGGTCCGCTGCGTCATAGGCCATCTGGAAACTTCTCCTTCTCTAAGATTGCTTTCAGCGAGCCCGGCTCAGTTGCCGAGATACTCGACGATGTAAAGACCGGCGTTGTAATCACTCAGGTAGGCCAGGCCGTTGCTGTCCACGTAGACATCGGTCGTGTGCGTAGCAAGCGGGCGGTTCTTGCGCCTCTCGGTCATACGTTCCGGAAACGGCGGAACGAAATAGCCAAGCTCCTCAGGGCGATAGGGATCTCGGATGTCGAAGACCCGAAGACCCGCATTCTGATAGGTCGCGAAGATGACCTCGGAGGAGATGAAGCTGCCTACGCGGTTCTCGTGAAGGTTGTGTGGGCCGAAGTGCCCCGGCTCCTTGCAGTACTCCTTCTCCTTGGGAGTAGGCAGCGTCGAAATGCTCACAGGGTTCGACTTTTCGCGAATGTCGAAGACCCAGCTGTACTTGATCCCGTCCTCGCAATTATCAAGAACCGCCTCGTCCGCCACGATGAGGAGGTCTCGATCGAGCAGCGGCAGGCAGGAATGGGTCCCGCCCCCGTAAGGAGGGCACCAGTTCCGGTGGGCAATGAGTTGGGGGGCGGACGGATCCCGGACGTCGACGATGGTCATTCCTCCATCGCGCCAGCCTCCATAGGCGATGCCGTCAGCGACAACCGCGTGGTGCAGGGCAACCCGGTTCTTCCAGGTCGGCTCCTCCCCTCCGTCGCGCCACATGCCCGGTATCCACCAGCGCCCGGCTTCAACGGGATTAGTCGGGTCGGCTAGATCGATTATCAAAAGGATGTGGTCGGTATAGCCGTCCAGAAGCGCGGAGGCATAGGCATAGCGGCCGCCGTCGTACCATATACGGTGGAGGCCGCAGCCATCGACGGGCAAATACCCGATCAAGCGCGGTTCGGCAGGGTTCTCAATGTCATAGACGCGCATGCCCGCGGCGAAGTCCTTGCCGCGGACGCCGTACATGCTTGAGTGAACTCCTGAGATCGACTTCCCGTAGTAATCCTTCTCCACCGGCTTGACCATGTAAAAGTCAATGGAGTCGATTACCAGTAGAAGGTTGCCGTGCGCCTGAAGGTGAATATGCCAGGAGTTCGGAGAGCCTTCAAGGAAGTTCACCGCGCGAGGATTACGAGGGTCCTTCACGTCGATAACACTGACGCCCTCGTTCTTTCCTATGTAGACGTGACCATCGTGAACCATCACCTGGGTCCCGCCTGGCATGCCTCCCTGGTCCGAGTACCCCACGAAGCGGATGTTCTTAGCCTCTATGCCGTCAGTCGGATCAAACAAGATTGCCTCTCATCCTTGTAGTCGCCTCGGGATTCACCACTGAGTCGGGAGTCTGACCCCTCAGCATTGCCAAGACGTTCTCCATTGCCATCTGTGTCATGTCGCGTCGAACGTCCCGACTCCAAGCGGCACTGTGCGGCGTCAAGATCACGTTCGGTGCCGACAAGATCGGATCGTCGGGCGGTGGCGGCTCCGGAAGGTACACGTCCGCGGCATAACCACCAAGCCGCCCATCGTTGAGCCTGGCCACGACCTGACCCTTGTCCACAAGGTTCCCCCGCGCGGTATTCACGAGGAGAGCGCCGTTCTTCATGAGCTGGAGTTCTCTCTCGCCTAGCAGCGGCCCATCGCCGGGCTGACGCCCGGGGACGTGAAGGCTTACTACATCCGACTCTCCAAGCAGAGTCTCGAGACTCACCATCTCTATGCCGTCCACGCGGCCCAGCTGACGAACGTCGTGGGCGAGTATCCTTGCGCCCAGCCCGGCGGCGCGGGTCGCGACGGCGCGACCGATGGTGCCTAGTCCCACTATCCCGATTGTGGAGCCGGCGACGTCGCGGGCCATGCGCTCAGGATCCTTCCATCCGCCGGCGGCTATGTAGCTCGGCCCGTAGTAGTGGAGCTGCTTGCACAAGCCGAGGATGAGCGCGAGCGCATGCTCGGCGACCACGCCCACTTCGGAGTGGACCGGAGTCGTCGCCACCAGGATTCCCCGTTCAGTGGCGGCCTGGATATCGATCACCTCGTAGCCGACACCAAGCTTGGCTATGCAGCGAAGCTCCGGCAACGCATCCATCACCTCCGGGCTGATCACGGCGCCGCTTGCCCCGAGAAGTGCCTCATGACCCTTGGCGGCGGCTATCAGTTCACCTGGGTCCCACTTGCGCCGATGTCGGCCGGAGGAAGCGATCGGCACGCCGAGCGTAACCTTGACGCCTTGATCCTCCAACCAGCTAAGTGGGTAGTCGGTGGGATCGTAGACGAACACGCTCGGTGTAGATACATTTCCTATCACACTTGTTCTCCCTAAGTAACCCTTATGGATTCTCTCAGCCTTGCGTTTGGATACAGTAATGACGCTATCTTCAGCTGTCAAGCCATTCTGACCGGTTTTTATGCTTAGTTTGGATCCAATCAGGTCACGCAGTCCAGTTTTTTAAGTCCAAGCGATGGACAACCGCTCCACTACAGTTGAGCCTTTGATACACTTTGCTCATGATCCAGACCCGGAGCGAGGGAAAGGTCGCGATTTGAACGAGCCCTCGACCGTACCCACGGCCAGCGTCGGCACCGTCCATCAGGCGCTACGGCAGCAGATCCTCGACGGGAGCATCCCGTCCGGGTCGGTCCTGTCCCAGGTCGACCTCGCGGACCGATTCGGAGTTAGCAGGACACCGCTGCGCGAAGCGCTTCGAATGCTGCAGGAAGAAGGGTTGATCACCACCCAAGGGAGACGAGCACAAGTAGCCGTTTTCGACCTTCGGGACCTCGAGGCGATCTCGGCACAGCGGATCCTGCTGTCAGCCCTCGCGGCAACCTTGACTGTGCCGCGCCTGAAGGCATCCGATATCGAGCAGATGCGCCAGCATATGAGCGAAATGAAAATCGCAAGCGAACACGATGACCCCAAGGAATGGCGAATCGCCGACCGCGCCTTCCATAGCGTGACGTTCTCAGGCGCGCCACCGCGCATCTACAGGGACATCGGGCGCCTCGCCGAGCGCAACGCGCTGTATCAAATTGTCTGGCGCAGGGACCAACCACACCTTGACGCCCAGACGGAGGACGAGCACGCCCTCATCATTGAGTCTTGCGAGAGGCAGGAGGTGCTGGAAGTGGCACGCAATCTTGCCCGCCATCAGGCTCGCGTGGCACTCATGGTCATGACACAAACGGCTCCAGAGCATGATCCCGCCATCGTGCGATCAGCACTCCAACTTGTAATCGGATCGGACTGAAGCAGCAGAGTCCGCGCACCCGCGCTGGCGTCCCTCGGGACACGAAGGCAGGTGACGACAACACTGTTCGCCATGCTGTGCGACGCCGATTTGAGTACCTACATGGCGTTAAACAATTCGAGGTCGCCGGATGGTCAGGAGTGAACGCACTCCGGCCGCAATCATGAGCAGCATCACTATCACCCATGCTACGAGACCGACGTAGACCCAGGCCCTGGCGATGCTGACCAGGAAGCTGATCTTAACGGCCTTGCCAAGCGTGTAGGAAGCCACCGTATACATGCCCAAAGGAAAGACCGCGCTCCAGAGCCGTGAGTCGTAAAGGCTGGAATAGTGCTCCGCAATATGGCGCCATACGCCAAAGATGATCAGTAGCGGAATCCACCAGGTCCCGAAAGCCCAGAGAATGAGCGAAAGCCCGACCAGTATCGGCCGCATCTCCGTGAGCAGGGGCGAGTGTGCCGTGCTCAGGCCCAGGATGCCCGCCGCCGCACGCACGCTTATCGCGGTCGCTCCCATCGCTATCCAGTACGCGGGAGCCATCTGGCTGGCCGTCACCTCGACCAGTACAAGGCGTATGAAGATGATCACGATCAGGATCAGGTAGAGCATCACGCCCAAGCCCCAGAGGCAGACGGCAAGCGCCTCGAGAGTGGGGATCTGTCCGGCGCTTGCCCCATGTGCGCTAAGCGCGGAGGCGGCTATGGAAAGGGACTGGGTTGCAACCACGATGATCAGCCAGCCACCGTTTATGTCCGCCGGACGGGGACGATGGTGAGTTGCGACTATTGAGCCAGGGACCGCATAAATGAATACGAGCCATACAATCGCTGCGATCGCGGCAAACACCCAGGTGGTAAGGACGTGCCCGTCCATTGCCAGGCGCACCGCGGCAACGTCCAGGCCGGCGACAATGGTCAGATAGCCGATGGCCGAGTTCGGATCCTGGAGGCTTGTCCGCACAGCGCTCGGAAAGAAGGCGAGCCGAGCGATGTAAGCAACTGCCATGAAACAGATGGCGAAAACCAGTACCCACAAGGTGGCCCGTGAGGCTGCCTTTAACCCCAGTAGTTGGGTACCCACGGAAACAATTCCGGTCGCCATCACCCAGGAGAAGTAGGCGGTGTCGAGGTTCTCCAGGTTGCGGGCTAAAAGCCCGCGCTGGTGCGGCGCTTTGCCGAGGCCATCCACGGCTTCTCCTTTCTGCGGCGGCGCACCGTCTGGGCCGGAAAAGAGCGCGGCCATCAGTACCTGACCCCGATACGGCGCCAACGCTTAGCGCCGGTGCCCGGCTCACTCGGACGGCTCGCCAACCGAGACCGGTAAACGAGGAACGGCCTCCACAGGTACCAGAACGGGTAGCTCCAGGCGTGCACCAGCCGCGAGAAGGGCCATACGGCGAGTATCAGCCAAGCAGCCAAGGCATGCACCTGATAGAGCAGGGGGGCATGGGCAATGGCACGCACATCCGGATTACCCACGAATAATCCCCTGAACCAAAGCGCGACGCTCAGCCGGTAGTCATAGCCGCCGCCAAGCAGGTTGACCCCTACGGTCTCCGCCACCCCCAGGGCAATTACGATCGCCAGCAGGATGAGCGCCACCCAGTCGACGGCGGTGGTGGTCGCCCTGACCCTGACCACGAAGAGGCGCCTGTAGGCAAGAATCAAGACGCCGACAACTACGCCTGCGGCAGCCAGGGATCCCGCTACGGCGGAGAAGAGGTGGTAGGTTCCTTCGGAGATTCCCACCGCTTGTGTCCAAGTCTCCGGGATCAGGATTCCGATGACATGACCACCGATGGCCAGCAATGCCGAGTAGTGGAACAGGGGCGAGCCGATGGATAGCAGCTTCTTTTCCTGTAGCTGCGTGGAGCGGCTGGTCCAACCGAACTGGTCGTAGCGGTAACGCCAGATGTGCCCTATCACGAAGACCGACAGAGCGATGTACGGCAGGATCACCCAGATGAGCAGCTGGAAAGTTGTGATTCCGTTCACGCGTGTCCTCCGCCGCCATGCCCGACGCCATAGCCAGGCAGATTTCCAAGGCCAACCATCTCGAGCGGCGGCCCCTCCTCGCTAAGGCGTAACTCGGGCCGATTTCGCCGCCCACTTCTTGGAAGCATCGCCACCAGGGCCTCGACCACCTCCCGGAAGATGGAACTCTCGTGGGCCAGCGCATCGGCGAGCGTGCGCAAGGAAGGCTCGTGGCGGGCCAGGATCCCGCTTCCCTCCTTCGTGGTTGCCGCCAATTCCAGCAGTGCCGGGAGGAAGTCGGGAAGCTCCCCGCCGCTGAGCCGCATCCCGGCCATCGCGTACTCCTCCGCCAACTCGGCAAGGCTCGCTCCACGGCTCCTTGTGTCGCCATGGCTGTAATAGGTAAGGTTCAGCGTTACACGGCGCCCCAGATCGAAGGTACTGACGTAGACGCGCTCCGCCTCGTCCCGCCCCATCCCATCGAGGCGTTGAGCCAAGGCGGCCAGGGCCGGCCCCGCCCCCTTGCGCCCCAGGCCCTCGGCGGCTACTCGAACCGCAGCCATGTCTTGGGAGAACTGATCCCCTGGATAGCTGAGCAGCACCGCGGCGCACCCGTAGACGATTCGATCCTCCCGGCTGGTCATCGTGCACCTCCCGGCTCGAGTCCTGGGCGTGGCTCGAGCATCTCCAGATGGAGCCGCCCCCTGCTGTCCCGCTCCCGAGGACTGGGCCGGTCAAGGTGGAAAGAGGCCATGTCCGGCTCGCCGCCGTATCCACCCGAGGACTCCAGCGAACAGCCCGAAAGGTCATGCTGGGCAAGTAGCCGCCCGGCCTGCTCCGCGTGGGCGGGAGGTACGACGAAGCGGTCTTCGTAGCGAGCAATGGCAAGCAGTTTGAAGAGGTCCCGCACGTCGGATGCTTCCATGCCGGCCTCGGCCCCGACGGCCGTGGCATCGAAACCAAGCTGCTCGGCACGCATCGCGGTGCGAACGGCGGCCAACTTGCGCAGGCTGCGCCGCACTGGCTCGACATCGCCGGCGCTGAACAGGCCCGCAAGGTACTCGACCGGAATCCTCATGGCGTCGATGGTCGCAAAGACATCGGCCGGGCTCTCCGGGTTGCCCCCTACCGAGGCGGTCGCGTCGGAGATGGGAGAAAGCGGCGGTACGTACCAGACCATTGGCATGGTCCGATACTCCGGGTGAAGCGGCAGCGCGACCCGATGGCGCGCGATCAGCGCGTAGGCGGGCGATCGCCGCGCCGCTGCAATCCAGTCATGAGGTATGCCGGACTCCTCGGCACTGCGTGCCACATCGGGGTCGTCCGGGTCCAGGAACAGCTCGAGTTGCGCCTCGTAGAGGGAAGCCGGGTCGGCGGTGGCCGCCGCCCGAGTGACGCGGTCGGCGTCGTACAGAACGATGCCCAGGTAACGGAGGCGTCCAACGCAGGTCTCCGAGCAGACGGTGGGAAGACCGGCCTCGATTCGCGGGAAGCAGAGCGTACACTTCTCGGCCTTGCCGGTGCGATGGTTGAAATACACCTTCTTGTAGGGGCACCCGGAAACACACATTCGCCAACCGCGACAGCGGTCCTGGTCGACAAGGACTATCCCGTCCTCGGATCGCTTATACATTGCGCCCGAGGGACAGGAGGCAACACACGACGGATTAAGGCAGTGCTCACAGATACGCGGCAGGTAGAACATGAAGACTGACTCGAAGTCGAGCCGGACCTTTTCGGCCACGGCCGCAAAGTTGGGGTCGTCATGAGCCCGGGCAGGCGCACCCGCCAAGTCGTCCTCCCAGTTCGTCCCCCACGTGGGAACCATTTCCCTGCCGGTGAGCGCCGAACGGGCCGAGACAGAAGGCGCCTTGGTGCCGGCCGGCGCCGAGATCAGCTTCGCATAGTCATAGGTAAAGGGGTCGTGGTACTCCTCGATGGTTGGAAGATCGGGATTGTAGAAAAGCTTCGCAAGCCGCGCGAGCCGGCTACCGGAACGCAGGCGGAGCTTTCCGCGGCGATCTAGCTCCCATCCGCCGCGCCACTGCTCCTGGTCCTCGTAACGGCGTGGATAGCCAAGTCCCGGCTTGGTCTCGACGTTGTTGAAGTAGACGTACTCAGTCCCCGGACGGTTGGTCCACGTCTGCTTGCAGGTGACCGTACAGGTGTGGCACCCAATGCACTTGTCCAGGTTCATCACCATTGCCACCTGGGCCATTACTCTCATCTGCGCGCTCCAGTCCGCATCAGAATTTCACCTCTTGGCTCCTGCGCCGGATGACGACGATCTCGTCGCGTTGAGTCCCGGTCGGCCCGTAATAGTTGAAGCCCCAGGAAAGCTGGGCGGATCCGCCGATCATATGCGTGGGCTTCATGGTCGCACGGGTCAGCGAGTTGTCCGTTCCTCCGTGCAGGCCCGAGCGCTCAGATACGGGCATTTGCAGGTGCCTGTCAACCGCGTGATACATGAGTACCGACCCGGCCGGCACCCGGTGGGTCACGACCGCGCGTGCCACCGTCACACCGTTGCGGTTGTAGGCCTCGATCCAGTCGTTGTCCGCCACCTTGATCTTCCCGGCATCCCGGTCATTCATCCAGATAACCGGCCCTCCGCGAAAGAGGTTGAGCATATGCAGGTTGTCCTGGTACTCGGAGTGGATGGACCACTTCGAGTGCGGGGTCAGATACCTGGCCACCAGTTGTTCAGCCCCATACTCGGGATCGGAAGGATCTCCAAATGTGGCGAGCAGGTCGAGCGGCGGCCGGTAGACCGGCAGCGACTCTCCAAGTTCGGAAATCCACTCGTGGTCCACGAAAAAGTGCTGCCTGCCCGTGAGAGTGTGCCAGGGCTTCAACCTCTCCACATTGATGGTGAAGGGGGAGTATCTGCGCCGCTCCGACTCGCATCCCGACCATTCGGGCGAGCAGATGACCGAACGCGGCTGCGTCACAGTGTCGGAGAAAGTGATCCGGTCCCCCGCCCGCTCATGGGCGAGGTCCGCCAGTGGCACGCCGGTGCGTTTCTCGAGGTTCTCGAATCCGGCGACCGCCAGCCGGCCGTTGGTGGTGCCGGACATGGCGAGGATCGCTTCGCAAAAAAGGTCGTCCCTGTCGATCCTGGGCCGCCCTGCCCCGGCTCCCGAGCGCGCCGTACCGTTTCGCTCCGCCAGGTATCCCACCTCGTCGGCGATCGGGAAGCGGACTCCCTTCACAGTCGCACCAAGCCCATCGATCAGCGGCCCGATGGTCGACATTTGCTCGTGCACTCGCGCGTAGTCGCGCTCCACCAAGGTGATCCTGGGCATATTCACCCCTGGAGTCGGCCCCGTACCAAGGTGGGCCCAATCCATCGAGACGCCGCCTGGCTGGGCGCATTCGTCGGGCGAATCGTGCATCAGCGGGGTGGCCACCAGGTCATTGCGCTTGCCAAGCTTGCCCTCCGCCATGACTGAGAACGCCCTGGAAAGGTCATGGAATATCTGGAAATCGCTGCGGGAGTCCCAGGGAGGAGCAATGGCCGGGTTGAACGAGTGCACGAAGGGGTGCATGTCGGTAGAGGAGAGGTCGTGCTTCTCGTACCACGTGGCCGCCGGAAGGACGATGTCGGAGTATATGCCGGTGGAGGTCATGCGGAAGTCGATGGAGACCAAGAGGTCGACCTTGCCCTCCGGTGCCTCGGTCCGCCATTTGACCTCCTTTGGGCGCAACTCCTCCTCCACCTCGTCGGCGTCGAGTGCGTTGTCGGCCCCGAGCAGATGACGCAGGAAGTATTCGTGCCCTTTGCCCGATGAGCCAAGCAGATTGCATCGCCAGGTGGTAATCACGCGCGGGAAATTGGCCGGATCGTCAGGATCCTCAGCCGCGAAATGCAACCTGCCCGCTTTCAGTTCGTCGGCGACGTATTCCGCTGGAGCCATGCCCGAGCTCAGCGCATCCTCCGCCAGGTCCAGCGGGTTCCTATCGAAGGAGGGATGGGAGGGCAGCCACCCTTGCCGCGTGGCGGAGAGATACAGGTCCGCCATGGTCATACCCGCCAAGCCGCCCTCGGCCAACGGGCTGGTCAGTGAGTCGGCGGTCGTGCCCTCATAGCGCCATTGGTCCGAGGCAAGGTACCAGAACGGGGTTGAGACCATCTGCCTTGGCGGCCGCACCCAGTCCAAGGCGAAGGCGAGCGTCGACCAGCCCGTGAACGGACGCACCTTCTCCTGGCCGACGTAGTGCGCCCATCCCCCACCGTTCACCCCTTGGCAGCCACCCAGGAGAAGCAGGGAGAGGAACGACCGGTAAATCTGGTCGGAATGGTACCAGTGGTTGGTACCGGCGCCCATCGCGATCATCGACCGTCCCCGCGAAAGCTCGGCGTTGCTCGCGAACTCCCTGGCCACCCTTATGGCCGCTTCAGCCGGGACGCCGGTAACCCGCTCCTGCCAAGCCGGCGTGGCCGGCTCCTCGGCGTCGTCATACGATTCGGGCCAGCGGCCCGGAAGCCCTGGGCGTGCAACTCCGTACTGCGCCATGGCAAGGTCGAACACCGTGGTGACCATGTGGCCTCCCACCTGAACAGTCGGCACGCCGCGCCGCATTATTGCTCCCTCCCCGGCCCGATCGAACCGGGGCAGGAGCACCTCGGCCTGGCCCCGCCCGGGCGCGTCCATCGCGCTGAGCGCCGGCTTGGTATCTCCGAGTTCCAGGTTCCACCTACCTTCGCCCGATTGAGACCACCGGAAACCCAGCGAGCCGTTCGGCACCCGCGGCTCCCACGTTCCCTCATCCAAGACCACTGTCTTCCATCGGTCCTCGCCCGCGCTCGAACCAGGCTTGATGTCCGCCGCGGTGAGGAAGTGGTCCGGGACCCAGGCGCCATCCTTTTCACGCAGCTTGATCAGGAAAGGCAGGTCCGTATAGGTGCGGGCGTAGTTCTGAAAGTAGGGAACCTCCCGGTCCCGATAGAACTCCGTCAACATGACGTGCCCCATGGCGAGTGCCAGTGCCGCGTCGGTGCCGGGCACGGGAGAAAGCCAGACATCGGCGAACTTGGTGTGGTCGGAGTAATCGGGGGAGACCACCACCACCTTCTGCCCCCGATAGCGCGCCTCGGTCATGAAGTGGGCATCCGGAGTCCTGGTGATGGGCAGATTCGTGCCCCAGAGGATGAGGTATGAGGCATTCCACCAGTCGGCGGATTCGGGGACATCGGTCTGGTCGCCGAAAACCTGGGGCGATGCAATCGGCAGGTCAGCGTACCAGTCGTAGAAGGACAGGATCGTGCCACCAATCAGCGAATAGAAGCGGCTCCCGGCCGCGTAGGAGGCCATGGACATGGCCGGGATGACCGTGAAGCCCGCCGTGCGATCCGGCCCGTATCGGCCGATGGTGTGGACGTGGGCGGCAGCCGTCATCTCCAGGACTTCTTCCCACTTGGCGCGCACGAATCCACCGCGACCGCGGGCGCTCTTGTAGCGGCGGGACGATTCGGGGTTCTCGACGACAGCCGCCCATGCCTCGACCGGGTCGCCGGTGCGGCTCTTGGCGCGGCGATACTCCTCGAGCAGCTCGCCCCTTACATACGGATAGCGCACGCGTGCCGGGGAGTATGTGTACCAGGAAAAAGAAGCTCCCCGGGGACAGCCGCGCGGCTCGTACTCCGGAGAGCCAGGACCAACCGACGGATAGTCGGTTGCCTGGTTCTCCCAGGTGATAATGCCATCCTTGACGAAGATGCGCCAAGAGCATGAACCCGTGCAGTTGACTCCGTGGGTGGAGCGGACCACCTTGTCATGGCGCCAGCGATCGCGGTAGAACTCCTCGGCCTGCCGGCCACCCTTGCGATGCAATTCCCTCAGGTCCGGCGAAGTGTCTCCACGTTGGATATGACGAGCCGCCCTGACCAGGCCGGAATCGCCAAGGCCACTGGTGGAATCTGCGCCGGGCGTTCTCTTCATTTGGCCGATCCTTTGCTTTTAGGTTCCAGCTGCGCAGCCTAAATACCAATTGGATCATATTTCTAGCCTGCGCTGCAATTACTATATTCAATGGCGGCAGTGAGAATCAGGCCCAAAGTGCGTCATTTCCAAACAGCCGGAGCTTCTGGCGTTGTCGCAGCCAACGCACGGCATAGTCGAGCCGCATTCCAGACGGCCCCGAACATATGGCGAGCGCCGAGGGCGCTGGGGCAGGCAGTGAGTTATCAAATCTCGTGCAACCCGCGGTTGCACTTCAAAGAGTTGTCTCGATCCTATCGCACGTCGATGGTTCGACAAGGCCGGAGGCGTAGCGTAATTGATCCCCTCGGAGGCACTGAGGAGCCCGAACCCCCCGGCCCTCTGTCATCGCCCAAGTGCTCCGGACGGGCCGACCGGCGTGCCTGGCGGCGCAGCTCCGTCGAGTTGCCGACGGAAGGCGCGGTACCGGCGACCGGTGCACGCGGGCGAACAACTCACCCCACCTCACAAGGAGATCCGCCCAAAAGGGCCGCGAGGATCGGGCGTACCTATACTCAACCTTCAGGGAGATCGTGACGTGAACGATACGCTGCAGCAAGAAGCCCGGGCGCTAGGCGACCCGACTCGCCACCGAATCTTCCAGTACATCGCGGACCGCGATTCCGCGGTCACCGTGGCCGAATTGACGGAGTACACACGGCTCAACCACAACGCCGTACGCCAGCACCTCGCGGTCCTCAAGGATGCAAGCCTGGTAGTCGAGGAACGCGAGGAACGCGACCGGCCGGGTCGGCCCAGGCTACTTTATCGCCTTCACCCCGAGGTCCGGGACCATTGGGGATCACCAGGTGCGTACCCCTGGCTGGCCAACCTGCTGGCTACCGCCCTTCGCAATCGGGAGGAGCCGCGCCTTGCAGGGCGGGAGGAAGGGCTACGCCGGGCGGCCGAAATCGGCAGCCCGGAAACCGATCCCACAGTGCTCCTCGAGGCGGAGATGCTCAGGCGGGGATTCCGTCCCACCCTGGAGGATCGGAATGGCCGCTTGGAGTTCATCCTCGGCCGATGCCCTTTCGCAGAGGTTGCGCGCTCCGATCCCGGAACCGTCTGCCAGTTGCACCTAGGGCTAGTGGAGGGCCTCGCCGAGGGACTAGGGGGCCTGGAGGTAGAGGAGCTGGTGGCCAAGGATCCCGGCGATGCCGGCTGCCTCCTGGCACTACGCCGCAAATAGGGAATGGAGTCCGGATGGCGCACAGCAAACGCAAGGCGAACCAAGGGTAACACCCGTGGCGGGTGCGTTCGCCGTTCGAGCCTTTCCCGACCCGTCGTTAGCGTCGGCTGGAGGGTCGGAGGACTCCTCAACCATGGCCTTGGGCCACTACGCCACGCAAGACCTGCGCATGAGAATGCTCCGGGTCTCTTGTAGCCGTAAGCAGAATCAACGTCCGCTCTCTGGCCATTTCCTGCAGCTCGGCGACGGCGGACAGCGCCGGCTCGGTCGCCAGCTCGGCCAGGTAGAGGCCTACAAACTCCTCGAAACGCGCGGGGTCGTGCCCGTACCACTTGCGCAGCGCCGTACTCGGAGCTGCGTCCTTGGCCCATCCATCAAGGGCAAGCGCGTCCTTCTTGAATCCTCGGGGCCACAAGCGGTCCACCAGAACGCGATGTTCAGAGCCTCGCTGCGTGGGCAAGTCGTAGACCCTGGCGACCAGGATCGGGAACACGGCTCCGCCCCGGGTCAGCGGATCCGGAAGCCCAGCGCCGTTGCCGCCGTCTCGCTGAGCATGGACGGGTCCCAAGGTGGATCCCAGACAACACGGACTTCCACTGCGACCGCGCCGCCAAGAGCCTCCTCGACCGCAGCGGTGGCCATATCCGGGAGACTCTCCGAAGCGGGGCAGCCTACTGTCGTGAGCGTCATCTCCACCACCAGGCGTCCGTCCTCTTCGCGAACGTCGTAGACCAACCCGAGCGAAACGAGGTCAAGGCCGAGCTCAGGGTCGTATACGCCACCCAGGGCATCCCTCGCAGCCTCTATGGCATCGCCGGCGCGGAGTTTGAAGAGATCGTCTGCGATTGACCCCGACTCCGCACGGTTGCCCGAGCCGGTCATGGCTGCCGCCGGAAGGTGACCTGCCAGTCCCCACCGCCAAGGTCTGCGGCCTCGTAGGTGAAGCCCTGGGAGGAAAGAACTCCTTCTAGCGGAACGGGCTCGAACGGTGCCAGGATCACGAGATCCTCGCCGTCCTCGAGAGAGCTCACCGCCGCCATGATGGCATCAAAGGGCTCTCCGCCCCCCGCAATGATGGGCCGCGCGTCGACCGTCGCCATCAACACCTCCTCAGTCATTGGCAAGCCGCCTTCCATGCGGCCGCCACCTTCAAAGCTTTTTTCTGCTCCAGGCTAGAATTTATCATCACCTTTGCCATAGCGCCACGAATCGCTGCCCGGGGACGGAGGATTCCGCGCCGTCGCTCCCATTGTCGGACCCTCGGTGGGTGCACCGTCACGCTCGGCGGCCCCATCTCGATAGAGCGGCGACCGAGGGGCACCTTCGCCCGGCGAACAAAAGACGCCCTCTCCTCGCCGACCGCCAAGCGGGGGCATCCGACCTCTGGAATACCGGTCCTCGGTCTCGCCGTCGGAGACTCCGGGCATTTCGCTCCCAGCACACTTGCCAGCCGCCCTGGGGATTATTATTCTAGTTTCTACTAGAGATATTATCCAGTTACGAGCTGGAAGCCGAAATCGGGCGGCCGATGAAGGATCTGACCAGAAATGTCCACCAGCCGTGAATGATCCGGCCCAGCAGGGAAAAGAGTGAAAAGCCGTGAGGGACTTGCGCCACCGTTTTGTAGCCGCGGTTGAGCATGCCCACCACCGGAGGGTCGCCACGAGCATCGTTGGCCGAGTCGGCAACCGCCAAGATTCCCGACAAGGGGCTTCGACGATGACGATGGCACCGCGACCTGAGGCGCAGGCATTAACTCCACTCCATTTCAAGCGAGGCAACCATGGCGACTGAAGCAACGAGGAACCAGCCCGACCTACCCGGGGTCTGGAAAGGGCGCCCGCCCGGACTGCCAGGAACGGTGCCACCACCTTCGATCCCACTGGCCTTTCTTGCCGCCGCCCCCTTGGGGCTTCTCGCCACCGGCGTCACCTGGATTTGGGCGCGCGGCGCGGCAGCCACGTCTCCCGGTGCGGACCCGGTGGTTGCCGCGGTCCACTTCGGAGTATTGGCCACCCTGGCAATGGCGGTGCTAGGAGCGGCACACCAGTTCACCCCGGTCATCACCGGCAGGCCACTGCGGTCGTCCCTTCTTGGGCGCCTGACCTTCGCCTTCTTCCTGCCGGCATCCTGGGCTCTTCCGCTCGGTGTCGCCACCGAGCAGGTGACTGTGACCGCCATTGCCGGGGCGTTGATCGGGGTGGCCGTGGTGCTGCTGGTCGTCAATCTCGCGCCTGCACTCGCCGTGAAAGGCAAAGGCGCTCCGGTTGCCGCCCTGCGTATCGCGATGGCGGGGGCGGTTGCCACCGGCTTCCTGGGTGTCCTCTTCGTCGGCAACCGCCAGGGTAACTGGTTCAGTTTCTCCGGGCATGTCGATCTGGCCATGGGAGTACTCGGGCTCTTTGGTTGGCTGGGGATGACCTACGTCGGGGTTGCCGAAAAGCTCTGGCCGATGTTCATGCTCTCCCACTTGCCTGGACGCCGCCGCTCGCGTGGCCTCGCGGTATGGGGTATCTCATTGGGTGTTGCGCTGTCCGCCCCGGGGCTCGCCTACAGCGTGGGCCTCCTGGCCTGGCCTGGCGCGGTGCTCATCGCCTGCGGCCTTGGGGCCCACCTCGCCTCCCTGGTCGCTCACGTTCGCCATCGTCGCCGCCAGGCGGACCTGCACCTGGCCTTCGTGCTGACTTCGGCGGCTTTCCTGCCAGCCGGCACCGGCCTGGCCATTGCCGCCGTCTGGACAATGCCGTACCACTACCATACGGGCGTCGCCCTCGCAGCCGCGGCGATGGCCGCCTTTGGCGGCTGGGTCTTGGTCGCTCTGGTCGGCCACTCCTACAAGGTGGTTCCCTTCATCGTCTGGTCGGTGCTGCGCTCCCGGGGCATCGCCACGGGGCCCACCGGGAAGCCCCTCATGTTCGCCGACCTTTACAACCACACTTGGGCGGCGGTCAGTTATGCGGCCGTCACCGTCGGCATGGTCGCACTTTGCCTTGGGCTCGGATTCGGCAACCCAACCACGATCGGGACCGCAGGCTTCCTATTCGCGGCTACGGCAGTCATCGTCGGTACTGATCTGGTGGCGATACCGCTGCGCATCCTGCGTCACCCGGGCCCGCAGACCGCGTCCGCGGTCGCGCCAGTCGGGCATAACTACTAGTCAAGTACGGCATATAGGTGCTGGCCTAACAGGCGCAACTCGAAAAGAGGCGCCGGGACTGAGCCCCCGCTCCCGCAGCACCATATCGCAGCCCGATAGGCACTAAAAGGGTACGAACTGTTCCCCAGAACGAGTCGCCACGTCTCGGCCGAGTGCAAGCGTCCTGGCATCTGGCCAAGGCGGGCAGGTAAAGCCAGCTGAGGGGGCGAAGTTCGAATGGGTAGGCCGCCAGCGCGCCACCGGCATGATCCCGGTGGACGATCCGGCTTTGGTTACCGGCGGCATAGCCATCTACTCACGGGTGTCATTCGCCGAGCAGCCCGCCCGGCCCCGGATCGACGGGTACCCGGCTGCCGGAATACCGGGATCGCCTGGGCTGGATTGGCGGACCACCGGCCTGGCCAAGCGTCCCGAGGCCGAGGTGGTCAGGAGCCCACGGTGTGACAGGCAAGGCCGCCTTAGCCAGTGACTCTGGCCATTAACCGGGAAAGACCCATCTCAACCGGGCGATCCACGATCTTCGCCGCGCGTACTGAACCACCAGTTCGACCACAAGAGCACCCCATAGGAGGGCTAGTCTCGTCCTGGCCGCGAGGTGGTAGCCGTCGTCAACGACGTGCTCACGATTCAGGAAAGCAAAAGCCGGCCCGGCTCCCCTCGCCTCGTGTAGTAGCCACCGGCGCCGGCTAACTCCACTGGGGCAGGAACCGGCGCCGCCGGTCACCCCGGGGGGCGGGCAGCATAGGACCGTCACCGCCACCCGGCAACGGGTGGCTCCGGAGAACATTTCTCCTCGAGAGTGACGGATGCCGCCGGCCCCCTAGCGGCAGGGACCCGTCGGCTGTCGTAAAGCACGCCGGCCCCGGTTCCCACATCTTGCAGACGTGTTCGACGACGCCATCACGGACGTCCGGGCCCGGGGCCTTTCCGTTTCAACCAGGCGCAGCGTCCGCGCAGGCCGGGATGAGCCAGTCCAATTGGAAACGTAACCGCCGGGCAAAGTCGAGAGCGTCGGGATAAGGCCGATCAAGTGCGACTACCGGACCAACCCTGGCCCGGCAGTGCTGGTATCTGCCACTTTCCGCCGGAAAGGAAAGCTGGGCATCCCGACCTAGCCGGCCGCCGGGAACGAGCGCCCGACTCGAATCCTCCATACGGTGGGGCCGGCCTCGATAACGTCCCAGGTGAACTCACCGGAGTGCTCCGCCTCGAACTGATAGCGCAGCGGCTTGGGATCGTGGTCGTTCACCAGTACGAAGCCTGCGCCGGGCTTGAGCGCCGCGTAGGTCGCAAATATCGTCTCGTGGCGCTGGGCCGGAGCAAGCTTGCGCACATCGAGGATTGAGTCCCCGGTTGCCTCCGAATGCGCCGGGCCGGAAGTGAGCTTCACCGGCTCCGCAGTCACCGAACGCACCAGCTTGTGCATGGCCGCGGTAACGTGCACTCCGAGGTCGGGCCGCCCAACCCTGACCAGGGTCCACGCCTCGGCGGCCAGCCTGCACGCACGATCACCTTCACCCGCGGCCGCGAGTGCGAAGGCCCCGTCCAACACCAGTCGAAGCAAAGCCCCCTCGGTGTCGGCGGGAGCAGCGGCCACGGGTTCTCCATCACCCAGTGATGCGGCTTCCAGCGCGGAGTGCATCGTTTCCAGCAACGTCCCCAGGTTGACACCGGCATCCGCTGCCAACACCGGCAAAATCCGTTCGTTTTCCTTTGCGACGTGATCCCTGAAGAGAACCTCGATCGCCTTGGCTTCGGTTATTGCTGATCGCTCGTCGGCCGTTGCAAGGCGGTCCAGGTGAGCCGAGAGCTGACGGTGCTCTTCCACCATGCCTTCGATCGTCGCAGCGAGATTCTCCCTCTGGGCCGCCACCTTGTAAATGGTTTGCTCCTCAGCGATAGCGTGCGGCAACACTTCGCTCGCCATGTAGGAGAGAAGCTCAGCCATGGATGCTCCGTCGCCCCCCGCCTCAATCGTCGCCACTCGCCGCGACACACCTTCCTCCAAGGCGGCGTGGTGCCCCAGCATCGCCTCCAACGCCTGGGCGCTTGTCATCATCTCTTGCTCCTTCGATTCGATTCCTCTAGATATTATTTCTAGTTTCTACTATAAAAACAATGCCACAAAGCCACGTAGTCACGCAAGCACTTTCGGAGTTGTGGCGTGCCCACCCGCGCAGATGACCCGACTTGCTGCCCGGCCCGAGAACCTCTCACGGTTTGGTGCCGGAATTCGAGCGAGTACCGCTGGGTCCCGGCCCTCCACCTTGCGCCCGAGGGCGCCGGCACCCGTCCCCGGACCGCTTAGCCGTCGCCGCCGCCATCCATTGCGTCCTGTCCCGGTGGCGAGGGAAACGGTGTTCCCGCCCGATGATCGGCGAGCTGAGCAACCCATCCGCAGGAATTTCACGCACCGGCCTGCGGCAGCCTCAGGGTGACGACGCACGCAGATACCGCGAAGCGCGAAGTGCACACCGCCTTCGTCGGCACCGTTCCCCTCTCATACTGCGGTACGGCGCCGACTGGATCCTGGCAACAAACCAGGATGGGCCCGTCGATCGGCCTCACTCATAGGGGGCTCGGCCCGTCCGGCAGGGCAGAGTTGGTCGCGCCCAGGTCGGCTGAATCCCGGGGAGTCCCCCTCGCGCCCAATCGGCATTGCAGCCTCGAGCGCAGGATCGCCCCCCTGCCCTCCTGAGGGAGCCCACCGCCGGGCAGTGCGGCAGAGCGTCCGCGGCAAACTGTCTGGCCGGGACCACTGCGCCAAGATGGTTCCCCCTCTTAGGAATTCCGTTACCCGGAGGAGGTATCGCTCTCCGTCCACCGAAATGATGCCAATGGCACCGGCCGACGATCTGCCACGCCGGAGCCTCCGGTCTTCAAAGCCGGGGCGGTCGCTCCTCTCCTCATGACTGAACTCAGGCGCTCCTTTTGGAGATCCGGCCCCACCACGCCCGATCTTCCCCCCTTCTCACCTGCCGTATTTGGGCCGCAAATGCCCATCCTTCGCCAACGAGGACCGTACATGACACGAAAGCCTATAAAGTTGATCGGATTAGTCGACTTTTAACCCGGGGAGCGTACCTGTGGGCGAGCATACGACCACTAGAAGCGAGATCGAGCGGATCAAGGAGGCCTCGCGCCTGCTTATGGGCGATCTGGAAACGGAGATCCGCAACGAGCACCCCGAAGTTGGCGGGGAAAGCAAGCAGCTCCTAAAATTTCACGGAGTCTACGCACAGGACAACCGCGACGTACGGGCTGTACGCAAACGCGCAGGGCAGCCCTTGGAGCACATCTACATGGTCAGGGTTGCCATTCCTGGCGGCCGGCTCAGCGCCGACCAATACCTGAGTCTTGACACCCTTGCGCGTCGCACGGGAAGCCAATCTCTCCGCCTGACCACTCGCCAAGGCATCCAGCTGCACTTCATATCGAAGCATGAGCTGGGCGTGGTAATTAGCGCCATCAACGAGTCCCTCCTTACCACCTGGGGAGGATGCGGCGATGTCGTGAGGAACGTAGTAGCCTGCGTCGGCATCGAATCAGCAGTAAAGGACCTGGGCCTGGAACGGCTCGCCAATGACCTGTCACGCCGCTACAAGGCCCCGGCCGACGCCTACTTGCAGCTGTGGATCGACGGGACGCGAGTGCCCAACGAAGTGCTTGGGGCGCCACCCATCGACAGTTCTATATACGGCCCGGAGATGCTCCCGCGCAAGTTCAAGATTGCCATCGCCACCTCAGCGGACAATTGCGTCGACGTCCTCGCCAACGACCTTGGCTTGGTTATCGACGCCCAGGACCCCTCAAAGGTGAGGGTCTACGTAGGCGGCGGACTCGGCAGAAGCCATAGCGACGACACGACCCTGGCTCGTGTTGCGGAGCTGCTCGGCGAGGTGAGCCGCGACGACGTCCTTGCGATCTGCGACAGTGTTATTGCCCTCCAGCGGGAGTACGGCGACCGAGGCGACCGTTCTCACGCCCGGCTGAAATACCTTGTCGGCGAGTGGGGAATAGACCGGATCCGTGCCGAGGTGGAGCGTCGCTCAGGCGTCAGGATCCTCCCGACCACACCGGACACGTTCTCCCGTACCCGGGACCATCTTGCACGCACCGACCAAGGAGATGGGCACTTCGGCCTGGGGATCAAGCTCCCCTCGGGGCGCATCGCGAACTCCATGGCCGGCCCACTTCTCGATCGACTGCGGGACTTCGTCAAAGAGTTCAAGCCCTCACTGGCGATTACAGCACGGGGAGACATGGTCCTCTACGATCTTGCGTCCAACCAGACCGACCTGATCATCGAACGACTAGCTGATTTAGCTTTGCCGGTGGACTCCATGCTTACACCGCTGCAAAGAGAGTCCTTTGCCTGCGTCGGGCTGCCCACTTGCGGGCTGGCACTGGCGGAGTCGGAGCGCTACCTGCCAGAACTGCTCGAAGAGCTGTCTTTGTGCCTGTCGTCCCTGGGAGTACCCGACCTAGCCTTGGAAGTCCGCATAACCGGCTGTCCTAACGGCTGCGCCCGGCCCTACCTGGGGGAAATCGGCCTGGTCGGACGAACGAAAAGATCTTACGACATGTACTTGGGAGATACCTCGAACGGACGACGGTTAAACGCGCTGTTTGCCGAGGATGTCGACCGCGATGAGATAATCCCGACATTGCGGCGATTGCTCTCCCTCTTCCTTGCTAACCGTGACGGCGACGAGCGTTTTGGCACCTTCGCCACGAGAACCGGCCTCGCCCGACGCGACGACCTGAAGCCGGCCCCCAGGCGCCTGCGGCGTGCACTGGAGGTTGCGAAGTGATCATCTCGCTCCTCCTGAACGGGCGCAAGATCGCCGTCGTGGGTTCAGGCATTGAACGGCATCGACGCATAGTCGCAGCAGCGGCCGAGAATGCCGAGATCGTCGCCTTCGGGCCCGAGCACTGCCCGGAATGCGAGAACATGCTGAAGTGGCGGAAGCGCGGGATGCCCTCCGCCTCAGACCTGGCCGACGCGCAAGTTGTAATAGCCGTCGACCGTAACAAAGCCTTGAACCGGCTTTTGGCAACCTACGCCCGGCGCTTCGGCTTTCTTCTCAATACGGTTGACGAGCCCGAGACCTGCGATTTCTACCACGTGTCGGTACGTGAAGCTCATCCCGGACTGCTGCTGGCCGTCTCGAGCAGTGGAGCGGCTCCCGCCTTCGCAAAGGGCCTTGCCGACAGACTTGTAGCAACGATAACTGCCGAGGATCGTGTCGTCTTCGAGCAGCTCCGGTCGGATCGCGCAGCCTTTAAGGACAACGGCATCGCCCCCTCGGGAATTGACTGGCCCGACCGCGAGTCCAAACTGCGAAGCCTTTATCGCTGCGGTCACAGGGCCGCATCACCGTCTGTCCCGCGTGCCTCGAGACCGACGCACCGACTACCCGACTTCCGCAAAAGCAAAGGAGCCCTCCAAGCATGACTAACCAGCTTCACGCCCCTCTGGTCTGGTTCACCGGCCTATCGGGCGCGGGCAAGACGACGATCGCGCGCGCCGTCGCCGGCCAGTTGGAAAGCCGGCGCATCCCGGTCGAGATCCTTGACGGCGACGAGATTCGTTCATTCATCTCTCCTGACCTGGGCTTTTCGCGAGCTGACCGCGACCTGCAGGTGCGCCGCCTCGGCTATATCGCCCACCTGCTAACGCGAAATGGCGTCACCGCCCTGGTATCAGCCATAAGCCCATACCGGGACTCTCGCGCAGAGGCCCTCCAGGCGTCCAAGCAAGGACTCGAGGTGTTCGTGCATGCGCCTTTGGAGGTTCTGCGGGCCCGCGACACCAAGGCTCTTTACGCCAAAGCCGCACGTGGCGAACTGCAAGGACTGACCGGCGTGAATGACCCCTATGAGACGCCCGAGCATCCAGCGCTGATGCTGGATACTTCGGAAATGGCGCTTACGGAATGCGTGGACCGGGTGCTCGAACTCCTGCGCTCGAAGGGAGAACTCGGTGAACGAATTGCTTGAGGCGACACGGGCGCGCATCGAATGGGCGCTGGCGCACCATCCAGGACTGGCCATCACGACCGGCCTGAACATCTCGGGCAGCGTGCTCATAGACGTGGCGGTCAATGCAGGATTCTCCGGAGAGGTCCTCTTTGTCGATACCGGCTATCACTTCCCGCAGACGCTCGACTTTTGGGACTTGCTCAAGAACCGCTACGGACAGGCTCAGTTTGTCACCCTTGATGGTGAGGGTAGCGCCGAGGCGCTATACCTGTCCGACCCTCAGCGCTGCTGCGCGGTAAACAAGGTTGCCCCGCTTTACGATTACTTGGCCCGGCGCAACATTCCGGCCTTGCTCAACGCGCGTACCAGGGACTCCGCCACGACCCGTGGAGCGTTGGCGGAGGTGGAGCAAGGCGATCCGGTCCGGATCAACCCCCTCATCGCCTGGACCCGAAAGGATCTGGAAGCCTACCGGCAGGAGGCCGATCTTCCCCTGCACCCACTTTATCTCGAGGGATTCCTGTCCATGGGGTGCTGGCCCTGCACAAGAGCCGTCAGGGCGGGCGAGGATCCGCGCGCCGGCCGGTTCGAGGGACAGGCGCGCACGGAATGTGGGATCTGGACGAACTCCAAGACTCGATCGCCGGGGGGCGTTGGATGAATGCGGCCTCGACGAGACAGCGTGAGCGACAGTTTACGACAGTAGCAAGGACCCCATCATGAACACGACCTCCTGGCCATGGCTACCATTGCCGCACGGCGGTGAGCTGACGCACTTCGATCTAGTAGCACCCGATACACCCAAGTCCACCGATCTCGACGTGGAGTGCTCACCGCGCGTCTTGGGCGACTTGGAGATGATCGGCCTTGGCGCCTACTCCCCGCTTACGGGCTTTATGGACCAGCTTGCATGGAAAACAGTGGTAGAGGACATGTCGCTTCCCTCAGGGGAGCTCTGGCCAATTCCGATAACACTGCAACTACCCGGAAGGTCTCTCGCGCCAAAGCACCGGAGAGTTCGGCTCAAGTCCAAAGGTGTCCACCTGGCAACTCTCGAGATAGCCGAGGTGTTCGAAGTCGACCTGGACACCGAGGCGAACCGCGTCTACGGCACGACCTCTACTTCCCATCCGGGCGTGGCCGCCCTGCTCAAGGAAGGCCCCCTCGCCGTGGCAGGAAGCCTCTCCTTCCACGTCATGCCTAGGGGATATCGCGGTACCGAGTACTACAAACCAAACGACACACGGCGTATCTTCGCCGAGCGCGGATGGCGGAGCATCGTTGCGTTCCAAACCCGCAACCCGGTTCACCGCGCCCACGAATACCTACACAAGGTGGCCCTTGAAATCATTGATGGGCTGTTCCTAAACCCGTTGGTGGGGGCAACCAAGGCCGACGACATCCCGGCCGGAACGCGTATGGCGGCCTATAGGGCGCTGCTGCAGAACTATTACCCGTCGTCACGGGTGCTGCTAGGGGTCTATCCGGCGCCGATGCGGTACGCGGGGCCGCGAGAGGCCGTGCTGCACGCGATCGCCAGGAAGAATTACGGCTGCACCCACTTTATCGTTGGACGCGATCACGCCGGCGTAGGCGACTTCTACGAGACCTACGCGTCGCAAAAGATCTTCGACATAATAGACCCGTCCGCGCTCGGCATCCAGGTGCTCAAGTTCGAGCATTCCTTCTACTGCAAGCGTTGCGAACAGGTTGCCTCTCGAAGAACCTGCCCACATGGAGCCGAGCACCATCTTCATCTTTCGGGAACCGCGGTCCGACGCATGCTTAGCGATGCCGCCCAGCTGCCTCCTCAATTCTCGCGAGCCGAGGTTGCACAAATCCTGCACCAGGCCTACGCCGAATTCGGCCAACGCGCGGACGAACACGGACCAACACCCCCCTCGGTGGATCACCTGTAGGCCGGCCCGCCGCCCGGCACCTGTCGCTTACGGCACCAGGCCGCAAAACGACGATTGACTCGGTCTTACGTAGTTTGCCGGGCGACGCCGAGAGAATTTGATCAGATGCGCACCAATGCCGCTGGCTCTGATCCGTACTTCATGGTGAGGCAGTAGGCGACGGCTGGCACCGCGAGAGGCAGCAGATGCCTCCAAGCCCGCTCGGCCGGTGCTGGGACCATCGGCGGACAATTCAAAAGCCGAAGCGCCCCCGAGCCCGGAGCTGACCAGGGCGCTTTGGTCCACAGACCTCCTTGCTCAAGCTTCCCCGACAGCAAGAACCACTCGTATACGCGCGTACTTCGTGGCTGCAATGTCCGCCGCGAGCTACGCCCCCACCCGCCTGCCACGTCTCCTCCAAAAGCGCTGAAGGCGGTTTATCTTCCTGGTGGGCACGAGCAGTTCGGCGCGATCGCAACGTGGCGCGAACGCAAGAATCATCCTTAGGGAACCCATCCCTGCGGGGCTCAGTGGACGACGGCTCGATTGTTTTCGCCGACGTGGACGACACGAGGAGCATAAGTGCGAAGCTCTTGCTCGTCGTAGTCGGCGTAGGTGAGGAGAATAACCGTATCGCCGACGTGGACGAGCCTCGCAGCGGCTCCATTGAGACAAACTTCGCCTGATTTGCCAGTGATCGCGTAGGTTTCGAACCGAGCACCGTTATTGACGTCCAATACCGTCACTTGCTCGTTTTCCATGATGTCGGCAGCCACAAGCAATTCCGAGTCGATACTGACCGAGCCAACGTAGTTGAGGTCGGCTCCAGTAACCGTGGCTCGATGAATCTTGGATTTGAGCATCCGCCGTCTCACTTGTACTTTCCCTCCGACTCCTACGACCACCTGCGCATTACCGCAATCAAGGGAACGGCTGGCGAGTCCGCCTTGCCAATTGAAGCACCTCACGCCACCTCGGCCAAAATCTTCCTCGCGGTAAACCGCTGGAACTCCCAATCGGAGATTGTCGGAGTTCAGCACGGTGGAGGCCAGGACGTCCCCCGGAGTGGCGACTATACGGTACGGGTCCCTCGGCGATTCCGATTCCAGCTCACAACTAGCCAGCGAAGCTTCCATTATCGAAGATATTCGTTACAACGTCCGCAACGACCCTCGACGGGACCAATTTGGGAAGCGTTTGGTTGGGGTTGGTGCTCCCCCGTGGATGACGCTTCGCGTCGCCCACGGGTTCACCACTGAAAAACCACCTATAAGAAACACCACGAACACGTCGGTTAAGCCACGCCGGCGCCGGCCATTACAGCACCGTGGGCGAATCCAGTTGATCGAGCCGCGGCCAGCCTCGATCATCGACGACACGAGGCTCGCGAACAGCAAAAGAGGGGCGCGGACGTTCACCGCCAGCATCTCGTCGATGATGGCGGCATCGGTATCTACCGCATCGAGCCGCACTGCCGCAGCGGCATTGTTCACCAAGACATCGACGCTTCCGAGCGCATCGAGAGCTTGCCGTCCGATTGCCAGCGGAGATGCAACCTCGGCCATGTCGCCGAGCAAGACGACGGGATCGTGATCGAGTTCGCCGGCGACCTCGAGGAGCTAGGTGCCGCTCCGTGCGACAAGCGCAACACGGGCGCTTGCACTATCGAGGGCTCGTGCCGCGGCTGCGCCAATACCCCGCGAGGGGCCCATACTACGGCGTGCGGCCCTCCAACGAAAAGCTGTCCCTCCAACGAGGCTATGCGCGGGATCTTACCCCGACCAACGCCGCGGCGCGATCTCCTCTGAGGCCGAGGACGCCCAAATCTCCCATCGAGCGTGCGGCCGCGCTGTCTCCGTAGGCCAAAGGGCAGGCCCGGGCACTCGACGTCCAGGCTTAGCCGTTCTCCATCCATGGATGGACGTTGGAGACCCCACACTTGATGGTTGCCAGAGCTACCAACCGCTCACCCGGGAAGCGGTATTGACCCGGGCGCGGCGCGGATTTCCCTAATCATGGTGCGCAAGCCGATCTCGCGTTCCTCGCTGTGGGGCTCGTACATCCCGATTGCCCGCACAGCCAACCTCGTCGCAAGACGTGTTTGGGATGAGTCGGGCATCTCCAGCCCGGCGCGCCTTGCCACCCCTGGTCGACGCCGCTCTGATGGAAGGGGTTACGGGCATACCAGATCCGGCTTCGCGATGCGCAATCCAGATACTCCGAGGCACTGGAATGAGGCTCGGCGAACTGCTCGATCTGGAACTTGGCTGCCTGATGGACTTCCCGCGACACGGAAGTTGGCTGCGTGTGCCAATTGGAAAGCTCAACACCGAGCGCACGGTGCCCCTTGACGACACCACACTCAGCGCCTTCGACGAGTGGGTGGCACTGCGTGGGCGTCAGCGCCCGATTCCCCACCCACGCACCAATAAGCCGACCGATTTCCTGTTCATGATCTCGGGTCACCAAATGGGCGGCGCGAGAATCAGGCGCGGCCTCGCCACTGCGGTGAAGATTGCCGGGCTTCTCGACCAGTCCGGCAGACCCTTACACGTGACGCCGCATCAACTGAGGCACACCTACGGGACCATGCTCATCAACGGCGGGATGAGCCTGCACGTCCTGATGGCACTACTTGGTCACGTCACCCCGGAGATGACCTTGCGTTATGCGCATCTCGCATCCGATACCGTGAAGGAGGCATACGACGAGGCCATGCACAAGATGGCTCCCCGGCACCTGTCCCGCTCGCGGGCCCGAGTGCCAATTTCGTTCCGGAGCGCGTCGAATGGATCCATTCGGAGATGCTGAAGACCCGCCTGGCCTCGGGCTACTGCTCACGTCATCTGGTAGCAGGCCCGTGTCAATATGCGAACGTCTGCGAGACCTGCGAAAACTTCGCCCCCGGGCCGATATTCCAAGGCGCGCTCAGGCGCCAACTCGCAGACGTTGTCGAATTGCGAGATGACGCTCGAGAGCGGGGCTGGGATTCGGAGATGGAACGCCACCAACGGGTTATCGACGGTATCGAGGGGCACCTTCGGCGCCTGGAAAAACTACCCCGTTCCGAGACTCTTCCTTGACATCACCCCGAGGGCCGGTTAATCGCCTTCGG
>JAJZLQ010000122.1 GCA_021850605.1 Actinomycetes bacterium | reverse complement strand
TATCGCCTGGTCGTCCTGCCCGTGAAGGACCAGCCACGGCTTGCGCCCCAGCCGTGGGGCGGTGCGCGCGGGATCCAGAACCGCGAACTCTCCGCTCCAGGCGGCCACCGACTCCTGCGAGGAGGCTACCGCCACCCCCAGGCTCCTCATCTGCTCTGCAAGCGCTTCGCTGGAAAGGCCGTATGGGGGGAGCGTTGCCACCGTGGAGATGGTGGCCACACCGGCGACCTTGTCCAAGTCGGGGCCCAAGGATAGCGCCTGGATGCTGGCCAGCTCGTAGCCCACCAGGCAGATCTCGGGCACGCCCACCTCTGCGGTCAGGTATTCCACCGCGTTGGCCATGTCCTGGCGCCAACGCAGCGGCGAAAATGTGCCCCCCGAGTTACCCACGCCCGAGGGAACCAGCACCGCAGCCAGCACATCGGCCGACGAGGAGAGCCGCTTCACCTGCTCCTCAAGGAAGTAGTCCGCCTCTACCCCGCTCACTCGGGCAGCAGCCGGCGCTCCGTAACAGATGAGAGCGCCGAGCTCTGGCAACTGATTGGAGGCTCGGGAACGCGACTCGTTCACCACGAGCAACTCGCACTCGCCACCAGAGGTTGGAAGCTTTACGATCAACTGGTCCCCCGGCTCAGGAGGCGGCTGCTAGGAACCCGCCTCTGGATGCATCGCACCATAGAACTCCATGAAGGACTGCCAGGCGCGCGGGCCGTAGACGGTCCCCGGCCCACCGAGCATGAGCACGGTGACGCCCAGAACCTCGGCCATCTGCTCGGGAGTGGCCCCCTTGCGCACGGCTCCCCGAGTGTGGCTGGCGATGCAGCCGTCACACTCGCGGGCAACGGCTATGGCGACCGCCACCAACTCCTTCATCGCCGCAGGCACGGCGCCATCGGCCAAGGCGGCCCGGTGAAGCTCGGCAAAGCCACGCCACACCTCGGGGATGTGGGATCGTAACTCCTTGACCGGTTCTCCCAGGTCATCGAGGACCTGATGGTACTGATTGTCGCTCATGCCGTTCCCTCCTACCGCGCTATCCCTGTCCTAAAAACTAGCCAGTCCCCGGCTACCTGGACCAGCCCGGCCTAGCCGAACACGCACGGGATGGACGGCGGAGGGCGAATGTGGCGACTACGAGCGGGGCCTGGGCCACCACATCTCGAGCTGGATGTTGTCGGGATCCCGGAACACCAGTGCTGAGCCTGATTCGACGTCGGCAACCGGCGAATGCTCCACGCCGAACTCCGCCAGGCGCTCCTGCCAGGCATCCAGATCTTCGCGGCTGCCAACCGTGAAGCCGACGTGGTCGAGCCCGGTGGCTCGCTCGTCGAACGCTGAGCCGTCCGAGGCGTGGTGCTGGTTGAGCCCGATCACCAAGCCCGCCTCCTCGTGGAGAAGGACGATCATCGTTCTTCCGGGAAACTCCGCCCGGCGAAGCCGCCGGAGGCCGAGCACCCTTTCATACCAGGCCGAACTCGCCTCGGCGTCGAGCACCGAAAGGTCGAGGTGATGAATGCCTTGAAATGTTGTGGCCGGCATGAGGCTCCTCTCCAAATGGAAACGTACCCGCCCGCGCGCTTGCCATGGCCGCAACGCGGGGCGGCGGCGTCATCGCGTGGCGCTCGAGGGCGTGGCCGCCCGGCTCCGGGCGTGAACCGCCACACAGGCACCGGCAGAACTTCGCTCTACTGTTTAATCTAGGCCCGACTGGAAAAAACACCAAGGTAGGACATTGCCGGTCCCCGTTCCGAAGCCTGGCGCGCGCGATTGATTGGGTGTCGGCCGGCTCCACAGCTCCACGGGGTCCGACGCGCCACCCGGCTCCGGCCATGGGACGCGCTTTGGGCATCCAAGGACAGGGCCCGCCCCGAAAAAAGGCGGGCCTTGCGATACGAGCCGCGCCCTGGAGCGAACTCCAGGTGATCTTGCTCTTGGCGCGCTTTCGAGGGCCTAAATCCCGACCCGGTCGGCCAGCTTGGCGCGGTGGTAGGTGGAATCTCCGAAAAGAAGCTGCGATGCCTTGGCGCGCTTGAAGTAAAGATGCGCGTCGTGCTCCCAGGTGAAGCCGATGCCTCCATGAATCTGGATGTTCTCGGCTGCCGCGAGGAAGTAGGCGTCGGAGCAGAAGGCCTTGGCGAGCGGCGCAGCCACCGCAAGCTCCTCCGAATCCTGGGAGGCGACCCAGCCCGCATAGTAGGCAGCCGACTTGGCTGACTCCAGCTCCAGTAGGACGTCGGCGCACTTGTGCTTGATGGCCTGGAAGCTGCCAATTGCCCTACCGAACTGGATGCGGCTCTTGGCGTAGTCGACCGACATCTCCAGGCACCTGGCGGCCCCTCCTACCTCCTCGGCGGCGAGGGCCACCGCGGCCAGGTCCATGGTCGCCGTGAGAATGGAGGTTCCTGCACCCTCGGCACCGACCAGGCGGCCGGGCGTATTGGAGAAGGTGACACGGGCCATCTTGCGGGTCTGGTCCAAGGTGGGAATCTCCTCCACCGATAGACCCGGCGCCCCCGCCTCCACTGCAAAGATGGACACCCCGCCCGCAGCGGTGGCGGCGACGAGCAGCAGCGAGGCGTTCTGGCCGTCGATGACGTAGGACTTGATGCCGTTCAGGCTGTAGCCCGCCCCGGCCGCAGCGGCAGAGGTTGCGAACGAATCGACTCCCCAGCCACCGTCCTCCTCGGTTACGGCCAAAGTGGCAATGGTCTCGCCCGCAGCGATTCCCGGCAGATACGCGGCCTTGGCGTCGTCATCACCACTTGAGAGCAGGACGTTGGCAGCGAGGGCCACGGTCGCGAAGTAGGGGCCGCAGTAAAGAGCTCGCCCCATCTCCTCGAAGACGATGGACTGCTCCACCGCGCTGAAGCCGGAGCCGCCGTAGGCCTCGGGAATGGCCAACCCGGTCAGTCCCAGCTGTTCGGCAAGCTGCTGCCAGACCGCCCCGTCATAGCCCTTGGCTGTCTCCATCAGTCGTCGGACCTCGGTCACGGAGGACTTGTCCTCCATGAAGCGGCGCACCGCCTTGCGCAGCTCTTCCTGCTCCTCTGAAAACGCGAAATTCATTTACTCTTTACTCTCCTGCCGCGCGGCAAAGATTTGATCCCAAACCAAATCTAAATCTAGCCAAGGACGCCGGCCTCTGCCAGCTCAAGCGTTAATACCAGTCGGTGGTGGCACTTCGGCACTAGCCTCGCTATTGAGAAGCCCCTAGTACGGAGGCGGCTATGGCCAGTGCCCCTTCCTATGTCGATGCCGCCGTCGAGGTTTACCAGCTCTCGGTGGGCCCGATCGACAACAACGTTTACATCATCCGCTGCCGCGCCACGGGTGAGTCGGTCATGATCGACGCCGCCAACGAGCACGAGCGCCTGCTCGAGCTCTGCGGCGAGCTGGGAGTACGCCGGGTGCTCGAGACGCACGGCCACTGGGACCACATTGCCGCCGTCCCGCAGGTCCGTGACGCCGGCTACCAAGTGGCGGTCGCCGCCGAGGACGCGGCAATGCTGGATGGCTACGACGAAACCCTCACCGACGGCGAGCACATCGCCGTGGGCAGGCTGCAGATCGAGGTGATTCACACCCCGGGCCATACCCCCGGGTCGATGTGCTTCTACGTGCCCGACACTCCACTCCTCTTCACGGGGGATACGCTCTTCCCGGGCGGTCCGGGGGCGACGCACTTCCCCGGAGGCGACTTCACGACAATTATGGAGTCCATCGACAAGCGCATCTTCGCCCGCTTCGGCCCCGAGACCCGTGTGCTCCCGGGTCACGGCCGCCCCACCACCGTGGGTGCGGAATCGCCGAATCTCGACGCTTGGGTCGCCCGGGGTTGGTGAGTGCAGCCCGAGGCTAGGTTTGTGAGCAAGCCCTTTTGACCTGGGTGCTGTCACTGACACCTCAAACAGAAAGCACGCCTTGAGGACACAGCCGAACGCCGCCATTCGCGCCATCTTCTCGCGCCGCTCGGTTGGAAAGCTCAACCCTCCCGGCCCCAGCGAAGGCGAGCTGATAACCATCCTGCGCGCCGGTGCGGCCGCGCCCGACCACAAGCTCACCAGGCCCTTCTGGTTCGTTGTATTCGAGGGCAGGGCCAGGGAGGAGTTCGGCGCGCTGCTGGCTGAGGCGCTTCTGGAACGCATGGCGGCCCGCGGCTTGGAGCCCACGCCCGGACAGCTCGATAAGGAGCGCAACCGGTTCATGCGCGCGCCTCTGGTGATCGCGGTGGCGGCCGTCCGCAACAGCGAGATCTCCTTGCCCGACCAGGAGATCATCTCCGCCGCGGCGGCGGCAGCACAGAACATGCTGCTGGCAGCCACCTCACTCGGCTACGGCTCGATCTGGCGAACCGGCGATCCCGCCTACGACCCCAAGGTGAAGGCGGCGCTCGGGATCAAGGAGTCCGACTTTGTCGTCGGCTTTCTCTACTTCGGCACCCCCGCCCAAGGGACGACGCCCGAGCCACACGATCCCGACATCAGCTCGATAACCTCCTCCTGGGAGGCATGATTAACACTACGGCGATAGGGGAAATCGGGGGGAGCGTCGTCTAGACTTTAGGTCATGGATACCCCTTTGCTCGAACTGCGCGGCCTTCACGTCGCCACCGAGGAGACCGAGATCCTCTCCGGAGTCGACCTCGTCGTCAACGCCGGCGAGATACACGCCATGATGGGCCCGAACGGCTCCGGCAAGACAACGCTGGCCTCCACCCTCCTGGGTCATCCCGACTACAGGGTCACCGCAGGCTCCATTCTCTACAAAGGCGAGGACATCACCGAGTGGAGCACCGAGGCACGCGGCAAGGCCGGGGTATTCCTGGCCTTCCAGTACCCCGAGACCATCAGCGGCGTATCGGTGGTTCAGTTCCTGCGCCAGGCCATGAGTGCGCGCAAGGGCGTCGACGTCTCCGCCCTTGAGGTTCGCTTCGCCATGCTGGAGTGGATGGACCGACTGGGAATGGATCCCTCCTTCGCGGAACGCTACCTGAACGAGGGCTTCTCCGGCGGGGAGAAGAAGCGCAACGAGGTTCTGCAGCTGGCCTTGCTCGAGCCTGAGATCGCCATCCTGGACGAGACCGACTCGGGCCTCGACATCGACGCGTTGCGGGTGGTCTCGCGCGGCATCAACGAGGTGCGTAAGACAAACCCGGCGATGGCGGTTCTTCTCATCACCCACTACCAACGCATCCTGGACGAGATCTCCCCCGATCGCGTCCACGTCCTGATCGACGGACATATCGTCGAGAGCGGCGGTATCGAGATAGTGGAGAAGCTGGAAAGGGAGGGCTACGAAGGTTGGAGGCCATGACCACCCAGGACACAACCGACACGCTGGACGTGGCAAGGATTAGGGCCGACTTCCCCATCTTCGACCGCCACGGCGAAAAGCCCTTGCACTTCCTCGACTCCGCAGCCTCCTCGCAGCGGCCCATCCAGGTGCTCGCGGAGATGGACGAGTACTACGAGACCACCCATGCCAACGTGCACCGCGGGGTCTACGGCCTGGCCGAGCGGGCCACCGAGCAGTACGAGAATTCACGCGTCGCGGTGGGCGCCTTCGTCGGCGCACCCGACCCTTCCCGCGAGATAATCTTCACCAAAAACGCGACCGAGTCGCTCAACCTGGTGTCGAACTCCTTCGCGCGCGGTCTTTTCGCCCCGGGCGACAAGGTGGTGCTGACCAAGATGGAGCACCACGCCAATCTGGTCCCCTGGTTGATGGTAAAGGACCAGATGGGGATAGAGATCGTCTACATCGACCACGACGCCGACGGCTACCTCGACCTCGAGGACCTCGACGCCAAGTTGGACGGGGCCAAGCTGGTCTCGCTCACCCTCTGCTCGAACGTCCTGGGAACACTCAACCCGGTAAAGGAGATCGCCGCGAGGGCGCATGCCGCCGGAGCAGTGGTTGTGGCGGACGGGGCCCAGTACGTACCGCACATCGCCACCGATGTCCAGGACCTCGGCATCGACATGCTCGCCTTCACCGGCCACAAGATGCTCGGCCCCACCGGGATAGGAGTTCTCTGGGCCAAGGCCGAGTTGCTGGAGCGCATGCCCCCCTTCCTGGGAGGCGGCGACATGATCCTGGACGTCCGGCTTGATGGCTACACGCCAAACGAGATCCCCTACAAATTCGAGGCCGGTACTCCCCCGATAGCCGAAGCGATCGGTCTTGGGGCCGCGGTCAAGTACCTGTCCGCGCTGGGAATGGACAAGGTGCGCGCCCACGAGATCGCCCTCAGCGAGTACGCCTTACGGCGCTTCGAGGAGGAGTTCGGACGGGATCTGGTCGTGCACGGCCCCAAGAACCCGCTCGACCGTGGCGGCGTGCTCTCCTTCGCCTACCGCAATGTGCACCCCCACGACATCTCCCAGGTGCTGGACCAGTTCGGCGTCTGCGTGCGTGCCGGACATCACTGCGCCAAGCCGCTGATGCGCACGCTCGGAGTGGCGGCCACCGCCCGGGCATCGCTTTACATCTACAATGACGAATCCGACGTGGAAGGCCTCATAGAGGCTATCGCCGCCACCAGGAGCTTCTTCGGCTAAGGTCAAGCCCGCCGAGGGCACGCATATGCCGGGGACCAGAGACGGAGCCTAAAGATGCAGGGACTCGAAGACCTCTACCGGGAGATCATCCTGGACCACTACAAGAACCCCCGCAACTCGGGGCAGCTCGACTCGCCGCCGGCACATAGCGCGGAGGGCTACAACCCCCTGTGCGGGGACGAGGTAGCCGTCTTCGTGGCCAATGACGGGGACCGGATCGTCGACATCAAGATGAGTGGCCAGGGCTGCTCGATCTCCAGGTCCTCGGCATCACTGATGACGGTGGCCGTCAAGGGCAAGAGCGTTGCCGAGGCGCGCGAAGCCATTCGCACCTTCAAGAACATGATGTCGATCCATGAGGCCGCCCTAGGGGCTGAAGCCGAGGATCAGGTGACCCCGGCCGACCTCCGCACCTTGGGTGAGCTCGCCGCGCTTCAGGGCGTGGTCAAGTTCCCAGTGCGCATCAAGTGCGCCACCCTGGCCTGGAACACGCTCTCCCAGGTACTGGACGAGATCGAGGCAGGCGAGAGCAACTAGCTCAGCCCGCCGCCGCCGTGGCACCGGAATTCGCCGAAGTATTCGAACCCAGGCTGCGGGCGAAGACCCCGATAAAGTCGCGAGCCGTTCCTTCGAAGTACCTTTGAGGTGGCCGGACCATGTTGTAGACCAGCTTCGTCGCATTGGAAGGACTGGCCAGGCCATTGTTGGGCGGGTTGAAGTAGAAGAAGTCGGTCCAGTAGGAGTTGATGTCCATCTCCATGGCCCGCACCGCTCCGGCACGCACCATCACCTGAGCCAGCTCTCCGACCGAGAGGCCGTCGCCGGAGGCGTAGATGATTGCCCCGTCCTTGGTGATACCCACCGCCGAGCGCCACACCATGACAGCGTTGTTCACGGTTGCGCCCCAGTCGGAGAAGTTGCCGGTGTACACGGCTGGGTTAACCTTGCCTCCCTCAACGATCAGCGAGAGGTTCTGGCGAACCGAGGCCACGTTGGAAGGCACGTTCTGTCCATCGGTCCAGTTGACTACGTTGGCGGTCCCGTTCTTATAGATGACGAACGAGGCGGCTCCGTTAACCAGCGGATAGGCCATCCGACCCTCGGAATACCAGCCACCACGGGCGTCCTGCATCCTGAAGCCGGAGTTGAAGGCGGCTACCAGGCTCGCCTCCTGGGAAGTCGTGAAGGGAGCCATGTTCTGCCATGGTCCGTGCCCGGGGTCCTGCCCGCCGGCAAAGAGGGTGAACGAGACCAGCTTCGGATCCATCCAGGCCACACCGGTCACCAGCGAGCTGTAGGTGGCGGAGGGGCGGATGCTGGTGGTGTATAGACCGGCCAACCCGCCGATGAGCCGCCCCTGGGGCTGCCACACGCCCTCGCCGGGGAGGGCCGGGGTGACCAAGGGCTTGAGGTTACGCGGCGGGGCCAGGTGCGGCGGCCCTGCAACCGCGGTGGTCGTGGTACCGCGCTTGTTGGAGACGACGGCTATTGCGCCCTTGGGAGGCTTGCCGCCGACCGGCGGCTTGTTCAGTCCATACCAGGTGTTCTCGGCCCAGGCCACAAAGGAGGCGCCGCCATGGCCGCGAATCCACTCCACCGTCCTGATTCCAAAGTTTCCTCCGCCCGGGGCGGTCAGAGCTGTGCCATAGGACCATGAAACGGATACGACGAGAAGAAAGGCCGCCAGGACGATTGAGATCCTGAAGTAACGTGGCCGTAACCGCCTCTTGACATAAGTGCGCTGCATTGTCTCGATTCTTGTCAGCTGTACGTGCCGGCGGCTCCGCACCATAGGATCAGGGCGCCGCGCGGTCGATAACTACCCGCTTCAGCCTATGTCTCCAATGTATGAATTGGCTGAATCGGCTCACGCCCGCTGAAGGCCGGATCGGCCGGCAGCTGAAGCACCAATTCGGCCCCGCCCAGCTCAGAGAGGCCCTCCTCGACGTAGAGCCGCCCACCGTGCAGCTCCACCAGGGAGGCCGCAATAGCCAGACCCAGCCCGGAACCGCCGGAAATCCTGGAGCGGTCCTTCTCCAAGCGGTGGAAGCGCTCGAAGACCTTCTCCCTCATCTCCTCTGGGATACCCGGCCCGTCGTCGCAGACCCTCAGCTCCACCATCCCGTCCAGCATCGTAAGGGAGATCACGACCCGCGAGCGGGAATAGCGGGCAGCGTTGTCGAAAAGGTTGCGCACCACCCGGAAGATCTGGTCCCGGTCGCCCAGGATCCTCGCCGCCTGCACCTCGGTCGTATCCACGATCTTGCCGTACTGTGCCCGGATCCGCCTTGCCTCCGTGGCGACGATCTCGTCCATATCGACGCTCTCGCTCTTGGGAACCAGCACCTTCTCGTCGATCTTGGCCAAGGTGAGCAGGTCGTCCACGATGCGCTGCATCCGGCTCGCCTCCTCGAGCGCCGCGGCCAGCGCAACCGGCATTTCGGTGGCCTCCGGGTGCAGGAGGGAGACCTCCAGTTCGGCGCGAATCGAAGCGATGGGACTGCGCAGCTCGTGTGAGGCGTCGGAGACGAAGGCCCGCATGCGCTCCGAGGACTGCTCCAGGCGATCGAGCATCTCGTTCATGGTGGTGGCCAGCTTGGCGATCTCATCCCTGCTGGTAGGGAGGTGCACGCGGGCATGCAAGTTGGCACCCGAAATGGACGCCACCTCGGAGCGGATCTTCTCAACCGGGCGCAATGCCCGTCCGGTCAGATACCAAACCACCAGCCCTACCAGGAACACCAGGATCGGGAAGAGCACGAAGAGAGAGGTCTCCGTCGCCTGCGTGGACTGCACCGTGGTCCCCAGTGAGGCAAAGACCAGGACGAAGACGCTCTGGGAGCCGGGAGAGGCATTGGCTGTCCCCGCTCCGGGGGTGGGGGAGGTCTTCACCTGGATCTCGGAGACCTCACGCGGCTGGTTGTCCGCCTGTGTGGTAGTCGAATATCGCACCACGCGCAGGCCGTCGGAGGGCACGCTGACCCGCTCCCCCACCAGCACGCCTTCACTGTCGCCCTTCAGGTCGCCGATGATCCGGTGATCTCCGAGCTTGAGATTCCGCAGGATCGAAGTGGTGGCCGGAGTGACCTGGGCGAAAGCGGCGAGCTTGGCCACGTTGGCGGTGGTGGCCACAACCCTGCCGGTGGCGTCGATAACCTGTACGCCAAGGTCCCCGCGCGGCACCGGAAGCGGATCGGACACTTCACCGCCCTTCATGATCAGGGCGACCGAGGCGATCTGGTTTCGCGCAAGGTTCTGGGCGGCGGCATCCACCGCGCTAAAGGTGGCCTCCAGGATCGCCACGGAGGCCAGGGCCAGGGCAACGGCCACCACGGCCATGGCCGCCAGCGCCGCCTTTGCCCTCACGGAACGGAGGAACCTGGGCAATTCAGTCTTCCTTGACCAGGTATCCCACCCCACGGATGGTGTGAATCGTCTTCTGGTCGAAAGGTGCGTCTATCTTCTTGCGCAAGTAGCCGATGTAAACCTCGACGATATTGGAATCGCCCTCGAAGTCGTAGTCCCAGACGTGCTCGAGGATCTCGGACTTGGTGAGCACCTCCCCCTTGCGCCTCAACAGCAACTCGAGCAGGGAGAACTCACGCGCGGTGAGTTCGATCTCCGCCTCGCCCCGGCGCACCTGGTGGCTGGCGGGATCCAGCACCAGTTCCCCGGCGGAGAGGAGCGCGGGCCGGGAGCCACTGGTCCGCCTGAGAAGGGCGCGGATCCGGGCCATCAGAACGGTGAAGGAAAAGGGTTTGGTAAGGAAGTCGTCGGCACCGGTGTCGAGCGCCTCGGCCTCATCCAGCTCTCCGTCCTTGGCGGTGAGGATCAATATCGGCGACCAGACCTCGGCCTCGCGCAACATCGCACACAGCTTGAAGCCGTTGATGCCCGGCAGCATGAGGTCGAGGAGTATGACATCGTAAGGATTCTGCTTGGCAAGACGGAAGCCGTCAGTGCCGGTGTTCGCCACGTCGACCGCGAAGCCCTCCGCCTGCAAGCCGCGCCTAAGTGCGTCGGCCAGGCGCAGCTCGTCCTCTACCACCAGCAAGCGCATGACGATTCCAGGATACTTGACCGGCTTCGGGCGCCGGAGCGCTCCAGCTCGGTGCGCCGGGGGCCAAATTAACCCGGCTGGGCTGGATAAGGTTGGGATGGCCTAGCTCAAGCATAGACAGGGGTATCCAAGATGCGGATCGAAGTCGATTACGACAAGTGCCAGTCCAACGCCGTTTGCATGGGGATCGCGCCGGAGATCTTCGAGGTCCGCGAGGACGGCTTTCTCTACGTCCTGGATTCCGAGCCGGGTGATGAGTGGCTCGAGAAGGTAATCGAGGCAATGGAGTCCTGCCCCACCCAGGCAATAAGCGTCATCGAGTGAAACCCGCGGGCAGAAGAGGCGGAAGAGAAGGGAGGCGGTCGCCCGCCTCCCCGATCCCCCTCCAGATTTGAAGCGCTGCAGGACTTCCCCCCGATGCGCTTGCGTACCCAGCTCCCCCCGAAGCTGTGCGCCGCAAACCCGCCCCAGCGCTCCAATGCCAAGAGAGCATACACCGCCTGTGACTGAGGTCACAGTCACCCCCGGGACCTTCTCCCCTACTGATCCCCCCAACCGGGGGAGATGCGGCCCTGCCCGGCTCGGCGAAGCTCCTCCGGCCGGCCACGAGAGCCCGTGCTTCCATTGCCCCCTGGGCCGACAAGGCAGGCGGCCCAGGCGATCGGCGCAATCGCCAAACCATGGCGGTACATCTGCTACGCCTGGGTGGAAGCGCGGCGAAAGGTGCGAATGCCGGGATTCGCCGCGGCCTTTTCGTGGTTCGCACCCATCACAAGGATCCGGAACTTCGACCCGCTACGCAATCTTTTGCCGTTAACGTCCTTGATATAGCCCAAGCACCTCGGCTGAGATGCCACTGATGATCAGGCCCAGCACTTTGATCACTTGGACGGCGTAGCCGGATCACCACCAGATTGTACGGAGTTGGCCCGGGTCGTCGTGTTAGGCATCCGGCCCCAATGGACCAACCGGCCGAACGACGGGACCCCCATGGCGCCTCATTCCACTGCCGGCAGCGCTCCGTTGCCGGCACCCATGATGCGCCGATCCGGATCACGAACTCCCGGAACCAGCAGGGAAAGCGGCATCATAGCGGCCACGATCGCCCCGGCAAGGAGCGTTGCGCGCACTCCAATCGCCCCGGAGACCACGCCGGCAGCCAGGACTCCCAGCGGGCTAAGGGCCAGGGAGACCATGGCGTCGATCGAGGAAACCTGGCCTAGCAGGCCCGGAGGTACCAGCTTCTGCATGAGCGGATACCACAGCGTGTTACCAAAGACCAGTAGTCCCAGCACGGCGAACTCGAAGGCGCCTACCACGACGGGGCTGCCGGCCCGGGCTATGCCCGCGATCGCCACCCCCGACGCACCCCAGGCCGCGCACATCGCCGTCACCTGCCGGCGCGGAGAGCCGAGCCGGGCAAGCAACAGCGAACCGGCCACACCGCCCAGGCCCCCTGCAGCCAAGACCAGGCCGAGCGCGGTGGCGCTGCCGTGCAGGGTCACCTTGACCAGGAGCGGGACGAGCAGGCCCAGCGGTGAGAAGGCGGCGAAGTTCGCGAGGGCCGCGGCCACCAGAGTGACCCAGAACCAGCGGTTGCGGGCCGCAAATGCCAGACCCTCACGTATATGGGCCAAAGGCGACACGGTGGCCCCAGGACGCTTGGGGCCGGGCCTCATCGCGACAAGGAAGCCCGCGCTTGCCGCAAAGGTGAGCGCGTCAATCCCGAAAGCCCAGGCCGAGCCGATGACGGCCAGCACCACTCCACCGAGTGCCGGCCCCACGAGCGACTGGGCAACCGTCTGGCTGGTGGAGCGGAGCGCGTTGGCATTTACCAGCAGCCCCTCCGGCACTATCTCGGGCACGATGGCGGTCGAGGCGGGCGAGAAGGCGGCGTCGGCCACGCCGAACAGGAGCGACATCACCACCAGCTCGGCTATGGTAAGGCGCCCCAGCGCCAAGAGGACGGCAACGCAGCCGACCACGATCCCGCGGGTGACGTCGGAGGCGAGCATAACCAATCTGCGGCTCACGCGGTCCGCGACAGCTCCGCCAACCAGGAGAAAGACCACCGTGGGAATGATGCGGGCAGCCAGCACGTAGGAGAGGCCGGTAGGGCTGTGGTCGACATCGAGAGCCACGATGGCCAAAGCGACGGCGAATATCCCATCGCCGGTCATGGAAATACTCTGGCCCAACCAGAGAAGAGCGAAGTTCCTATGGTGAAGCGAGGACCAGGTTCCCGAGGTACGCTCACTCATCGGACCAGTCTGGCACCCGGGGTGCGCCAAGGCGGCGGCCCGGGTGCAAAAATCCCCTTAGTTCGCTCCGCCACCCTCGCCGTAGCCGGTACGCTCCAGCTCCACGGCGAGCTCGGGCCCGCCGGAGCGGACCACCCTGCCCGCCGCGAAGACGTGCACCTTATCGGGCTTGAGCTCCTGGAGCAGGCGCGAGTAATGGGTGATGGCGAGCACGCCGATCCCTTCGGCGCGCACCATCTCGGCGATTCGACGGGCCACATCACGCAGCGCGTCGATATCGAGACCCGAGTCAAGCTCGTCCAGGACCGCGTAGCGGGCACCGAAGATCGCAAGCTGCATGGTCTCGGCCCTCTTCTTCTCGCCCCCTGAGAAGCCGACGTTCACGCTGCGTCCGAGCAGCTCGGGCTTCAGGCCGATCCGCTCCGCCTCGGCCACGAGTGTCGACCCGACAACGGCCGGCTCACGGTCGAGCACCTGCTCGGCCAAGTCTACGAAGCTCACACCAGGCAGCTCGGCGGGATACTGGGAGATGAGAAACAACCCTTTGCGTGCCCGCTCGTGAGTAGGCAGACCGGTGACGTCCTCGCCATCCACCAGGATCCGGCCCCTGGTCACCTTGTAGCCGGGCTTGCCCATTACCGCCGAGGCGAGCGTGGTCTTGCCCGAGCCGTTGGGACCCATGATGGCGTGAACCTCTCCGGGGCGGATTACCAGGTCCACTCCGTGCAATATCTCCTTGCCCACCACCTCAGCGTGCAGGCCCTCGAGGCGCAGCGCCTTCGCATCCGACCCGCTCATGGCAGCTTCAACCAAACTTTCTCTTGCTCGACCTCGATCTCGTACACCGGTACCGGCCGGGTGGCCGGAAGGGTGGTCGGGCGTCCCGTCTTCAGCGAGAAGGTACTGCCGTGCTTCCAGCACTCGAGCTCCAGATCCTCCTCGTAAACGTCGCCCTCGGAAAGCGAGTAGTCGGCGTGCGAGCAGCGGTCACCCAGGGCGTAGAAGTCATCCCCAATGCGAACCACCGCCACGCGATGCCCTTGGATCTCCACCCGCTTTGGACCCTGGGGGAAGTCGTCCAGGGAACCTATTGCAACTCTCTCGCTCATTCGGCCAACGCTCCAAGCCTCGCATCCACCATTGACTGAACCAAGCCCACCACCTCCGGCAAGTCGATACCCTCCAGCACCTCACCGAAAAATCCGCGTACCACTATGCGCTCGGCGTCGGCAGGGTCGATCCCCCTCGACTCCAAGTAGAAAAGAAGCTCCTCGTCGATCGGCCCCACCGCGGAGGCGTGGCTGCAGCGCACCGAGTTCTCGCGGATGTCGAGGTTGGGCACCGAGTCGGCGCGCGCCCCGTCCGAGAGAACCAGGTTACGGTTGGTCTGAAAGGCGTCGGAGCGGACCGCGCCCTCCTCGATGGTGACCAGGCCCGAATAGACGGAGTGGGAGGTGCCTCCAACCGCCCCCTTGAAGAGCAGGTTTGAGTATGCGCCGGGGCTGTGGTGATCCTGATGGGTCCTAAAGTCCAGCATCTGGTCGCCATCGGCGAAGTAGGCGGCGCGAAGCTCGGCCCGGGCGCCCTCCCCCGCCAGGTGAGCCTCGAGGCGCAGCCGTGCGTAGTGGCCGCCGAAGGCGAACGAGCCGAAGTCGAGCTTGGCGCGCTCGCCAAGGGCATGGGAGACGAAGGCACTGGCATAGGCTCCGCTGGTCAGCGCCTGGATCTGGTAGTGGCCGACGTGGGCGTCTTTGCCCGCTCGTATCTCTGCACAGGGGGCGATAAAGGTGCGGTCCGCGCCGGGAGCCAGGTATTCCACCAGCTTCAGCCGCGCCGCCTCGCCCACTTCCACCATCAGTTGTGGCATGAAGCTGACATCCTCATCGGGCTGCTCGTAGGCCACCACGATGGTCCCGCCGTCCGCCCCCGCTGGGACCCTAAGAACGTATAGGTCGGGGGAGTAGGCCTCGGCGAAGAGGCGGAAAAAGTCGCTGCCGGGCTCGATCTCTCGCGGTGATGCGGGAGCCTGGGAGGCCGGCATGAAGGTTACCGGCGACGAGGCACCGATGAAGGCACGCGAGGTGCCGGGCCTGACGCGGATCAAGCAGGTGGCCTCAGCGACCAGTCCCCCGGGAAGGCCGCCAGCCGGGGGGTCCGCCACCGCCTCGAGGGTCGGAGCGGCCTGGCCGAGTGAGAATCCCTTCTCCTCAAGCTCCTCCACCCGGGAGTAACGCCAGATCTCCTCAGAGGTCCTGGGAAAGGGGACCTTCCCCAACTGCGCCTGAGCCGAATCCCTTCGCTCACGCACCCACTCCGGCTCGCCTGCACCCGTATAGGGAGCCTGGGCGGGCTCGAAGCCCAACATCACCTTTTCCGCGCTCACCGCCACCTCGAAATCGCCGATAGGAGCAATTTTCACTACCACGATAGTGGGAATCTCCGGCAAAGGAACCTGCCCGGAGAAGGCGCGCTCAACGCCTGCACCCGTCCAGGAGGCCGCACGGCTCCGAGCCCCTCGGCTAGCATCGGCTCCGTGAGCAGATACCCCACCATAGAGACGGCCGTAGAAGGCCACATCGGCCACCTCCGCCTGGCGCGGGAGGAGCGCCTCAACGCAATGAACCCGGCGTTCTTCGCCGACCTCGAGGCCGGGGTCCACGAACTTTCCGAGGATGACGCCGTCCGGGCCATCGTGCTTAGCGCCCAAGGCCCTCACTTCAGCGTGGGCCTCGACCTGAAGGAGTCCAACCTCACCGCGTCTTCCGGCTCGCCCGCGGCGGCGGCTCGGGGGACCTACCGCCACGTCAAGCAGCTGCAACGGGCCTTCGACGCACTCGCCGAGGCTCCGCAACCGACCATCGCCGCCGTGCACGGCTACTGCATAGGTGGCGGGATCGACCTCATCGCCGCGTGCGACATGAGGCTGGCCGCCAGAGGCTCGGTCTTCTCCATCCGCGAGGCGCGCATAGCGATCGTGGCCGATCTGGGCTCTCTGCAGCGGCTCCCACGCATTGTTCCACGAGGACATCTCGCTGAGCTGGCTCTCACCGCAGAGGACTTCGACACCGACCGGGCAGAACGGATCGGCCTGATCAACCGGGTGCTAGCCGATCGCGAGGAGACCATTGCAGAGGCGGTGGCGGTGGCGGAGCGGATCGCCTCCAATTCGCCTCTGGCAACCTTTGGCACCAAGGAGATACTGCGCGGAGTCTACGACTCCGACCTTCCGGGCCACATGGACCGCGTTGCGCTCTGGAACTCCGCCTTCATACGCTCGGCCGACCTGGAAGAGGCCTTTACAGCCTTCCTCCAGAAGCGAGCGCCTCAGTTCAAGGGGGAATGATCGCTCAGCCGCGGCGGCGGAAGAAGCCGCGCCGGCGCGGCTTGGTGCCGAAGTCACGGATCACCTCCGGGGCGGCCTGGTTGACGATGTCCTCGGCCTGGTCGAGAAGAAAGCCGATCTCCCCACCCTCCCCTGCAGGCGGATCATCAATACGCGGCGAGACCAGGCTGCCGTGGTTCCAGGCCACGTCCGCCAGGCGGCGCTCGTACTTGGGGCAATCCGCCGGGCATCGCCAGGGGGCCTCCGGCGCAAGGTCGAGCACGCAGAAGCGGGCCACGTCACCGGTGTTGTACGTCCGACTCTGGAAGTGCTTGCACTCTTCACGCATAGCCACGAGCCGCTCCTCGAAGATAGGCTTTTGGCCGAGATTAGTCGAATTTGCGTGGGCTGGTCGATGGCGCATTTCACAGGCGTGCAGACCAAGACGACGATGTTCGGGCAACGACAAAACGGGCACGCGAAACGCTGCCCTTCCACCGGCCTTGCGGCCTTCACATCCTGCGATATCCAAGTGCGAGAGCGGGGCCCCGAAACTCTCATTGGGTCGCATTAGAAGTATCGGCGACCTATGCGGAATCCTTTAGCGCTATTTCAGAAATTTCAAAGATTTCCCGCCGATAGTGGAGAACAGCAGCACACAAGAGCAGTTTCACTAGTACGACTCGGAATGCGCGAGGTTGAAGAATATGAGCCCCAACGACGACAACATGATCCCTGAAGAAGAGAATCGGACCGAGGAGCTCTCCGGCGCGGAGGACACCGCGCAGTACGGGGTGGAACCCTCCTCGACCGAGACGGAGGGCGCGGCCCTCGGTACGGAGTCCGGTCCTGCCGGGGACTCGACCACCGAGATCCCCGCTGCCGCCGATGTACCCCCCCAAGCGTCCTTCCCTCCCCCTTCCGCCGGCGGACCGCTCTATGTCGCGCCGGGCAAGAAGCCGACCGGCTTTCGCACCGCCAAGGTTCTGGCCACCGCCGCAGTGGTCGCGGCCGTGGTGGGGGGCGCGGCCGGATTCGGCGGATACAAGCTGGCTGAGAACAACGCGCCCACCACCACTTCGCTGGCGCCGGTGGTGACCGGCGGGACCGACACCTCCATCAGCAGCGGCTCGCCCACCAACATCCAGGGGGTTCTGGCCAAAGTGGAGCCGGCGGTAGTCGACATCGCCACCACCGGATACCAATCCAATGGCTTCTTCGGCGGATACAGCCAGTTCCAGGCGGCGGGCACTGGGATGATCATCTCCTCCGGCGGGCTGGTCCTAACCAATAATCACGTGATCGCCGGAGCCACCAGCATCAAGGTCACCCTGCTCGGCCAAACCAAGAGCTACACCGCCAAGGTCGTCGGAACCGATCCGGCCCATGATGTCGCGGTCATCCAGATCGAGGGTGCGCCCAAACTGCCCACCGTGACCTTCGGAGACTCCTCCAAGGTCCAGGTCGGAGACAGCGTGGTCGCCATCGGCAACGCGCTCGACCTGCAGGGCCTGCCCACCGTGACCCAGGGCATCGTCTCGGCCACAGGGCGCTCGGTCTCGACCGGCACCACCACGCTCAGCAACATGATCCAGACCGATGCACCCATCAGCTCGGGCAACTCGGGTGGACCCCTCGTCAACTCGGCGGGCAACGTGATCGGCATGAACACCGCCGTCGCGACGACCTCCAGCTCCGAGGTGGCCCAGAACATCGGCTTCGCCCAGGCAATCAACTCGGTGCTGCAGGTGGTGAAGCAAATCGAGGCCCACCCGAACGGAGGCGCCACCACCACGGCGGTCAGCAACAAGGCCTACCTCGGAGTGGCGATCCAGGACCTTTCCCCGTCCATCGCTTCCCAACTCGGGCTCCCCTCTTCGCTGCAGGGGGCCCTGGTGGACCAGGTGGTTCCCGGTTCTCCGGCCAACAGCGTGGGGATCACCGCCGGCTCGGTGATAACCCGGCTGGGTGGGACCACCATCACCTCGGCAAATGCACTGGTCAGCGCCATACACGCCTACCACGCCGGTGACTCGGTCCGGATCACCTGGGTGAACGCCAACGGCAGCAATACCGCCACGGTCGTGTTGGGCGCGGCTCCAACAGCGTGAGCTCGGACGCAGGAGTAGGATTTGCGTGAACACGAGTTACCCGCTTGGAGCAGCAATGACCGCCAATGACAACGGCGCGATGCCGAGGGTGCTGGTCATCGATGACGAGGCCTCCATCACGGAGCTAGTCGCCCTGGCCTTCTCCTACCAGGGATACAAGGTGGAGAAGGCCCTCGGCGCGCGCGACGGCCTGGAAAAGGTAAAGAGCTTCGGCCCGGACATCATCCTGCTCGACGTGATGATGCCCGATCTGGATGGTTTCGAAGTCGCCAAGCGCCTGCGCATGGAGCGCAACGAGACGCCAATCGTCTTCCTGACAGCCAAGGACACCACCGAGGACAAGGTGGCCGGTCTCAAGCTGGGCGGGGACGACTACATCACCAAGCCCTTCTCCCTCGAGGAGCTCTCCGCCCGGGTCGACGCCATACTGCGCCGCACCCGTCACGGCGAGGGCTCCTCGACCCGCCTGGTCTTTGCCGACCTGGTGCTGGATGCGGATACCCACGAGGTGTACCGGCGCGGCGAGATGATCGAGCTCACCACGACGGAGTTCAACCTCCTCCACTATCTGATGGAGAACGCCCGCCGGGTGGTCTCCAAGGCACAGATCCTCGACCACGTCTGGCACTACGACTTCGGAGGGGACGCAAATATAGTCGAGACGTACGTCTCCTACCTGCGGAGGAAGATCGACCTTCCCGGCGAGCCCTCCCTCATCCGCACCGTCCGCGGAGCCGGATACTCGCTTCGGATGCCAAGCAGTTACGAAACCCGGTGAGCCGGCGATCCCGCCCCGCAAACGGGGTGGCAAGCCGGAGCATCCAGGGAGCACCATGAGCGAGGAACCGGGAAGCAAGTGGCGTAGGTGGTTCGGCTGGAGGCGTCTACCCCGGGGCCTCTCGAACCCCAAGCAGTCGGGCGCCAAGTCCTCGCTGAAGTCAAAGCTGGTCCTCACCGTGGCGTTGCTGGTCATGGCGGGACTGGCGGTGGCGGACATCGCCACCTACACCTCGCTGCGCTCCTTCCTGTACCAGCGCCTCGACGCCCAGCTACGAAGCTCCATGGGGCCGACGGCGCGGGTGCTATTCAACTCCTACAACGGGGTGGACAGCGGCCGCGGCCTGGCCGCAATGGTGCCGAACGGATCCTGGGGAGAACTGGTGAGCCCGGCGGGTGCCCGCTTCTCGGTCACTTTCGTCCAGCCCGGTCAGGTCGCCGTCTCGCCTCCCCAGCTCAACATCGGCAACGCCAACTCGGTCAACTATCCGCTCGACAAGCCCTTCAGTGTCGACTCCATCGACTCCACGCTCCACTACCGGGCCATGATGACCAGGATCGCCACCGGAAATCTGTTGGTGGTACTGGCCATTCCGGAGACCTCGGTCGAGGCCACCTTGGCCAGGCTGGCGGTGGTTACCGCTCTGGTCTCCTTCGGACTGCTGCTGGTGCTCATCTGGCTCGCCTCCTACCTGATCGGCCTGGGCCTTGCGCCTCTGGGAAGGATGACCCGGACCGCGGAGGAGATCGCGGCGGGTGACTTCACCAAGCGCGTCGAAACCGAGGCCAAGGACCTGGAGGTTGAGAAGCTCGCCCTTTCGCTCAACACCATGCTCGGAGCGCTGCAAGGGGCGATCGAGGAGCGGGAGGCCTCCGAGACGCGCCTGAAGCGCTTTGTCGCGGACGCTTCCCACGAGTTGCGAACCCCGCTCACCTCCATCCGCGGCTACGCGGAGCTGATCGAGACAGGACTGGTGGCCAAAGAGAACGAGGTTCACGGAGCCGCGGAGCGGATCACCTCCGAGGCGCGCAGGATGGCCGGGCTGGTCGAGGATCTCCTCATCCTGGCGCGCAACGACCAGGCCAGGCCGCTGGCGCGCAGGCGTGTCGACTACTCGGCGATAGTCGAGGCGGCTGTCGCCGATGCACGGGTGGTGGAACCCGAGCGCACCATCGAAAGTGACATCGTCCCCCACCTGGAAGTTGTCGGGGACGAGGCCCGCCTGACCCAGGTGATCGCCAACCTGCTGGCAAATGTTCGCGCCCACACCGCCAGGGGCACCTGGGCAAAGGTGGCCCTGCGTCCCCTCCCGGGCGAGGACGGCAGGTTGGCCAAGGTGATGCTGGAAGTGGAGGACCGCGGCCCGGGCATGACCCCCGATCAGCTGGCCCATGCCTTCGAGCGCTTCTACCGGGCGGACGCTTCGCGCACCCGAGCCCAGGGAGGCGCGGGTCTGGGCCTCAGTCTGGTCGCCTCGATCGCCGAAGCCCACGGGGGCAAGGCGTGGATAACTTCGCCAGGTCCGGGGCTCGGCACCACCGTCTCCGTGGAGCTGCCCGCCTCCGGGCCACCCGAGCCGGCCGCCTCGGCGAACTCGGACGCGGCCGCCAATCCGCCCGGCACCACGCGGGAGGAAGGACCGGACCGAGGCTCGGATACCGGCGGGGCCGCTCAAGGCAGCTCCCACGAGGCGGCCGGTCAGTCCTGAGCCGGGGCAAGCGGTGATATCATCGCCTCGCAGGCGCCGTCGGCGCCGAACCAACCCGCAGCGTCGGAAAGGACGGACGTGACACTTTCAAGGGCGATCTATCTGCAGGAGTGGGAGCGCAACGCTTCGGTTCTCTTCGCGCTTGGCGCCTCCATCCTGGAGACTCCCGTAACCACTTGCGGCGACTGGGACGGCCACCAGCTGCTCGACCACTTGCGGCGGGTCTACGAGCGCGCCGAAAGACGCATCGGGATCGACCGAGACCCGGAGTTCGAATTCACTCCGTCAGATCCCGAGCACGCCACCGCCCTGCTCATCCAGGCCTTCTCCTCGCTGCGCGAGGTAATCGAGGAACTACCCGACGAATACCCGGCCTGGAATTGGACCGGGGGCAATCAGACAGTGAGCTTCCTGGTCAGACGCATGGCACACGAGACCTCGATCCACGCCCTGGACGCCGGGCTGGCCGCCGGCCCGATTGATTTTGACGCCTTCTTCGACCCCGCCTTGGCCCGCGACGGGATCGACGAGTTTTTCACCTTGGTCCAGGCGCGGCCAGGGGCGCGCAAGTCGACTACGGACGAGACATGGAGCCTGCACCTGCACGCCACCGACATCGAGGCCTGCGAGTGGCTCGTGGACTTCGCCCCCGACTCGTTCAGCCCACGGCCCGGGCATGCCAAGGCGGACCTGGCCCTGCGCGGTAGCGCTAGCGCCATTTACGGCTGGGTTTGGAACCGGGTGCCGGACCAGGAACTCGAGGCCCACGGCCGGGCCGAACTGGCCCAGCGCTGGCGCGCCGAGGTATCCATCTAGGCCCGGGTATCAGCCGATCGAGCCGTCCATCTGCAGCTCGATCAGGCGGCTCCACTCCACCGCGTACTCCATGGGCAGGGTCCTGGTCACCGGCTCGATGAAGCCGTTGACGATCATGCTCATGGCGGCGGACTCCGACAAGCCCCTGCTCATCAGGTAGAAGAGCTGGTCCTGGCCGATCTTGGAGACGGTGGCCTCGTGGCCGATCTGCGCCTTCTGCTCGGCGACCTCCATGTAGGGCTTGGTCTCGGAGATCGAGTAGTCGTCGAGCAGAAGGGCGTCGCAGCGAACGAAGCTCCTCGAGCCGACCGCACCCTCATCCACGTGGACCAGGCCCCGATAGGTGGTCTTGCCACCGTCCTTGGAGATCGACTTGGAGATGATGGTCGATGAGGTCTCAGGGGCCACGTGGACCATCTTGGCACCGGCGTCCTGGTGCTGCCCCTCGCCCGCGTAAGCGACGGAAAGCACCTCGCCGGTGGCCTTCGGGCCCATCAGGTAAACGGAGGGGTACTTCATGGTCAGCTTGGAACCGATGTTCCCGTCGATCCACTCGACGCGCGCCTCCTCATAGGCCATGGCGCGCTTGGTAACCAGGTTGTAGACGTTGTTGGACCAGTTCTGGATGGTCGTGTAGGTGATGCGGGCGCCGGCTTTGGCCACGAGCTCCACCACCGCGGAGTGCAGCGAGTCGGTCGTGTAAACCGGTGCCGAACAACCCTCGATGTAATGGACGCTTGCGCCCTCGTCGGCGATGATGAGGGTACGCTCGAACTGGCCCATGTTCTCGGCGTTGATGCGGAAATAGGCCTGTAGGGGCATCCCAACGTGCACGCCCGGCGGCACGTAGATGAAGGAGCCACCCGACCAAACCGCTGAGTTGAGAGCGGCGAATTTGTTGTCGTTGGGGGGAATGACTGTGCCGAAGTACTGCCTGACCAGGTCCGAGTGCTCGCGCACCGCAGTGTCCATGTCGCAGAAGATCACTCCCTGGGCCTCGAGGTCCTCGCGGTTCCGGTGATAGACCACCTCGGACTCGTACTGGGCGGTTACTCCGGCCAGGTACTTGCGCTCGGCCTCGGGGATGCCCAGCTTCTCATAGGTCCGCTTAACCGAATCGGGCAGCTGGTCCCACGAACTGACCTGCTTGTCGATGGGCTTGATGTAGTAGTAGATGTCATCGAAGTCGATGTCGGGCATGTTGACCGCGAACCACGGGAGCATCGGCTTCCTTTCGAAGTTCGCCAACGCCCGCAGCCGGAACTTGGCCATCCACTCCGGCTCGTTCTTCATCCAGGTCATCTCTTTGACGATCTCGGTGTTCAGGCCCTTCTTGGGCTTGAAGACATAGTCCTCGCGATCCGACCAGCCGAGCTTGTACTTACCGAGATTAAGGTCGACGGTGCTCATTGTGCCTCACAAAAAGATCATCTCCGGCGCCAATACCTGCCCCTGGCGCACGTCGCTTTCTTCCAGACTAGCCCCTCCGGGATAATTTCTCCTATCCACGTAGTAAGAAATTTGCCGGCATGATTCGAGCCGGTCGGGCCGAAGCGCCAGCTCATCGGCGCTGCTGGCCGCCCGGGGGCGGGGCGTTAGCCGCCCGGGGGCCCTAGTGTCGATTACGTGCCAGCCATAGACGAAGCCTTCAAGAAGCACCCCCTCCCCCCTGCCCCAAAGCGCGCGCCCGCGGTCCTGATGGGCCTGGGCGGGGAGCGGGTCGACGATTATTACTGGATGCGCGACATCTCCGACCCGGAAACCGCCGCCGACATCCAGGCCGAGAGCGCCTACGCCAAAGCGGTGTTGGGTGAGCTCGAGGGCCTGCGCAGCCGCATCTACGACGAGTTCATCTCCCGTATCCAGCTAGCGGACTCCTCGGTTCCCCAGAGGCACAAGAACTACTGGTATTACTCCGCCACCAGCGAGGACTCCCAGTATGAGCGGCACCTGCGCTACCTGGAGGGCGGCGAGCACCAGGTGATGCTCGACGAGAACGAACTCGCCCAAGGCTATGAGTACTTCGCGCTCGGCTCCTCCTCGATGAGCGACGACGAAGAGATCCTGGCATATGCGATCGACACCGATGGCTCAGAGCTCTTCCGCGTCTACCTGCTCGATCTACGCACCGGCGAGACGCGCGAGATCCCGTTGGAGCGGGCCACATACGGACTCGAGCTCGACGCCGGGGCCACACGGCTCTTCTGGGTGGAGGCGGACGACGCCATGCGACCATGGCGGGTCTGGTGCTACGACCTGGCGATGGGCCGAAACGGTGAGGAACCCCTTTACCAGGAGGACGACGAGGCGTTCGCGGTGGGCATCTCCAAATCCAAGGATGACCGTACCCTGGTGGTGGAGTCCCATTCCACCACCTCCTCCGAGGTTGCCTTTCTCGACCTCGTCGAACCTGGCTCCGAGCTGGAGGTGTTCATAGAGCGCACGGAAGGGCTCGAATACTCGGCCGAACCCATCGGGGAGGATGTCTTCGTCCTATCCAACTACATGGCCGAGAACTTCCGAATCTCCCTCACCTCCCGCAGCGAGCCGCGCCTTGATGCGGGCGCCGACTTCGTCCCTTACGACCCCGACATCAAGATCGAGTCCTTCGAGGTATTCGACACCTTCGTGGCGATCGAGGAGCGGAGGGGCGGCTTCCAACGCATCAGACTGGTCGACCGGAACGGCCGGGGCGGATGCATGGTCCCCTTCGACACCGAGGCCTCCACCCTGGACCTGGGCCCCAATCCCCGCATGGACGCCGGCTCGGTGCGCTACAGCTACACCTCCATGCGCACCCCGCGCTCCATCCGCGAGATCGACTTCGCCACCGGTGAGGTTCGCGTCCTGAAGGACGCGGTGGTGAAAGGGGGCTTCGACCCCGAGAACTATGTGAGCACCACCGAGTTCGTCACCGCGAGGGACGGCACCAAGGTGCCGGTATCCATCATGGCCCGCAAGGGTGTGGTCATGGACGGATCCAATCCGCTCCTGCTCTACGGTTACGGCTCCTACGAGAGCTCCACCGACCCCGGCTTCTCCTCGCTGCGCCTCTCGCTCATCGATCGTGGCTTCGTCTTCGCAATCGCACACGTGCGGGGGGGAGGCGAGATGGGCAGGCAGTGGTACCTGGACGGCAAGTTGACACACAAGCACAACACCTTCAACGACTTCGTCGACGCTGCAGCCGCCTTGTGCGAGCTTGGCTGGACCTCGGTAGGCAAGGTCTTCTCCTGGGGCGGCAGCGCCGGAGGAATGCTGGTGGCTGCGGCGCTCAACCAGCGTCCCGACCTTTTCGGGGCGGTGGTCGCCGAGGTGCCCTTTGTTGATTGCCTCACCACCATCTCCGACCCCACGCTGCCTCTCACGGTCGGCGAGTGGGAGGAGTGGGGAAACCCCTTGGACGATTGGGAGATCTACCAGGAGATGGTGTCCTGGTCACCATACGACAACGTCCGGCCCGGAGTCCAGTATCCCCCGATACTCGCATCGACCGGCTTGAACGATCCGCGAGTCTCCTTCTTTGAGCCCCTCAAGTGGGTCGCCAAGTTGCGCGCCCAGACCAGCGAGGCGCGAGTGGTGCTATGGGTCGAGGAGGGGGCCGGGCACTTCGGTTCGTCGGGCCGCTTCAACGAGTGGGAGACCGTCTCCCGCCTCTATGCGTTCCTGGTGGCCAGCGCCATGGAGGACACCGCCTAGGCGTTGGTCGAGAAGATCAGGTCGTAGGCGCCCGGTGGCGAGTTGTACTTGACCGGCACTCCGTTGAGAGTGACGTTCATAAAGGTCGAGGCGCCCGAACGCAGGACCATGTTGCCCGAGACCGAGAAGGTGTGGCTCTGTCCGGCCTGCAAAACCGCATCCCAGCTGATGTTTCCCCCCACTGTGGTGGACTGCGCCACCCAGCACGGGGCGGTCGCCGAGACCACCACGGTGTAGCTGCCGCTCGGGGCACTGAAGGTGGACGCGCCCGCGGTGGACGAGACCGGAAGTATCACACTCGGAACCGCTGTGGTACTGGTGGTGGTACTGGTGGTGGTCGTGGTGGAGGCCCTGGGAGGTGCGGTCGTCGTGGTAGCGGAAGCCCTGGGAGGTGCGGTCGTGGCACTGGTCGAGCGCGCCTGCTTGCCCGAGAGCTTGCCGACAGCGAAGTAGCCGAGTAGCGCCACCACGATTATCGCGGCCGCGACGCCCGCAAAGCGTCCAAACCTCGGCTTCAGGCGAAGGTTCGCACCGGAAGCCGACCGCCATGAAGCCGTCTCCTCCTCCCCGGCCACCATCCCCGCACGCTCGTCGAACACCATCGGCGAGTGCTGGGACCGTGCAGAGGCATCGGCCTTCGACTGCGGCGCATCGGCAACGCCGGCCCCAACCCGCGGCATCTCGAGTGTGGGTGGCTGGGGGGCCTCTTCTGCGAGGGACCCGGCGATACCAGAAGGCGGCACTGAATGTGGAAAGCTGCTCTCGGGGGCAGGAGAATCCACCGGCTGGTGCTCGAGGTCGATCGGTTCGGCCCCGCGCGGGTGCTCGAGGTCGATCGGTTCGGCCCCGCGCGGGTGCTCGAGGTCGATCGGTTCGGCCCCGCGCGGGTGCATGGCCTGCTCGGCAAGCGCCTTGGCGATCTCGGCCGGCGGCATATAACGCGGCACGTTGCTGCGCCGGGGCGGCTCGGGGGCAGAATCCACCGGCGGGTGCTCGAGGTCGATCGGTTCGGCCCCGCGCGGGTGCATGGCCTGCTCGGCAAGCGCCTTGGCGATATCGGAAGGCGGCATTGAATGTGGAAAGCTGCTCTGAGGGGGTGGCTCCAGCGGCTTCGCGCCCCCGACCACTTTGATATGGGGCTGTGCCGCCGCGTGGTGAATGGGTGCCTCAGCCTCGCCGGCCTCCTCGGAGACCTTCTGGATAACACCCATCGCCTGGCTGTAGCGCTCGATCGAGCGGCGCTCCCTCGAGTAGGTAGTTGCCAGCCAACTGATCAATAGGCCGGCGATCCCCACCCCCACGAGGATCACGACCAGAAGTTTCAAGTACGGCTCCTCACCGGCGGCCGACGGGCATCGATTCGGCCACCAACACCATTCGATGCTACAAGCCGGGCCGGGTTTGGCTCCTGGCCCCCATCGCTACCTGGATCAGCGGTCGCGCAGGTCGAGTATTCCAGCGCCGTAGGCCGCGAAGATCTCCTCCAATTCGTGGCGCGTCAGCTCCTCTCGCGCCTCCAGTGTCGAGGCAAGCTCCTCGACGAGGGATCGGTGCATTCTAACCAGGGATGCCGTCTCCGAATAGAGCCCGTTCAGCAGGTTCTCCAGCAGCTCCCGACCGCGCTTGTCGGACATCACCCGTGCCGTCTCGTCGCCACCCACCCCGCCAATGGCGTCCATGGAAAGGTGCATGCCTTCCAGGCCGTAAATGCCGACGCAACGAGCGCCCACCTGGGTCGCGGAAACCAGGTCGGCCGCGCCACCGGAGCTCGCCTCGCCCAGGATCACCTCTTCGGCGACCATGCCCGCGAAGGCGATGCGAACCATCGCATGCAGGTCCGACCGAGTCTCGACGAAACTCTCCTCGGTGTAGGCGTGCAAGGTCGCCCCGAGCGAGGCGCCACGCTTCAGGATCGAGACCATCTCCACCACCCGGTTGTGCCCGCTTGCCCAGGCCACCACCGCGTGACCGGCCTCGTGCACGGCGATGGCGCGCCGCTGTTCCGCCGGGTAGGGCTCCTGCCGCGCCAAGCCGATGGAGACGGTCAGGAAAGCCTCCTCCAGATCAGCAAAGGACATCGCGCCGCGGCCGGCCCTGGCCGCCAGAACCAATGACTCGTCGAAGAGACGTTCGATCATGGCCGGCGTGAAGCCCATTGTCTTGACCGCTATGCGCGCACGGTTGACCTCCAGGTCCAGCTCGGGCTGATGGGCTCGGCTGGAAAGGAAGTAATCGACCAGCTCCTCGCGCTCGACGCGAGAGGGGATCCCGAAGGAGATGATCCGGTCGAAGCGCCCCGGGCGCATCAGCGCCGGGTCAAGGTCGGCCGCACGGTTGGTCGCGGCCACCAGAAGGATGTTGGGCGCATAGACCCGCACCCACAGGGGCTGGAGGCGGGGGAAGAGCGCTACCAACCGCCTTTGGAGGCGCGCCGAAAGGCTGGGCACCTCGAAGCTCTGCATCTGCACCAGCAGCTCCGATACCACCCCGGTCACCCCGTCGGATCCCCGCCGCCCCATGTTGGAGCGGGCGGTGCCAAGAGCGTCAAACTCGTCGATAAAGCCGATCGCCCCACCCTCGCGTACAGCCGCCGCACGCAGCGCGCGGAAGAAGCTCCTGATCTTGCGGTTGGTCTGCCCGTAGTACATGGCCTGGAAGCTAGAGGCGGAGGCGTAAAGGAACGGAACCCCGGCTTCTGCCGCCATGGCCTTGGCCATCAGCGTTTTACCGGTACCCGGGGGACCCTCGAAAAGCACCCCCTTGCGCGCCTGGCCACCCAGTACCGTCTCGAAGCGGTCACGGTACTCGAAGATCTCGAGCGTCCGGCGAACATCCTCCAGCTCGGGGCCAAGACCCCTCACATCGTCAAAACCCACGGGTATGTCCTGCGGGTTGAAGCGCACGTGGGGGGAGCGTCCCAGCAAAAGCCCGGGCCCGACCACAAGCAGGAGAAGCACCACTATCAAGGCGGTGGGGACCAGGTAAGGCGAGCTGGGAACATGCAGGTGGAGGGAGAGAAGCTGGCCCCCGGTCACGTATAGATAGATGCGATAGATGGCCAGCACGAAAAGAAGCCCGAGGAGCAGCAGGAGCCTGCGCGCACGAGCCTGCTTCCAGCGTTCACGTGCAAGCTCGACGTCGGTCGGTGGCGTGAATACGGCTGCCACTGGCGCAGCAGCATCGGTAGCGGGCGATGATCCCGTCATTATCCACCCCCCGCAAGTTGGACCTTTCTGGCAGAGATCCTAGACCCCGCCGGAGCCGCGGGCAAGGGGTCAGGTCCGCAGCACGGCGCGAGGCCGCAGGTGGTCAGGGATGGCCGCCCTGGCAGGGTTGGATTGATCGCGACCGGAAAGCACCGGGTCGGAGATGGGCCAGGAAGCTCCCACCTCGGGGTCGTTCCAGGCGACGCCGAGCTCGTCCGAGGGGTTGTAGTACCCGTCCACCAGGTAGGTGAGGACCATATCTGTGAGGGCGCAGAAACCGTGCGCCACGCCGGGGGGGATGAACAATCCAAGCCCCGTCGAGTCGCCCAACTCGATCTCGAGCGTCGCCCCATCGGTGGCGGAGCCCACCCTTAGGTCGTGAAGTACCACATGCGCCCGGCCGGAGACGACGTACCAGTAGTCGGCCTGGTGGAGGTGGTAGTGCAGCCCCACGAGCGAACCGGCCTGCTTGTCGGATCGCGAGCCCTGCACCATCTCCCGGCCAAGTCCGAACCAAGCTCGGCGATAGGTCTCGGTGAAGCGCCCGCGGTCGTCTCCGAAGGAGACCGGGTGGACGATCACCACGTCATCAATTTTCTCGGAGTTCTCCAACCTGGTCGAGCTCACGTCTCCTCCTCGGTCCGACGCCCTCGATGATCCTAAAGGGCGCCTGCGGCGGCGGCGTGCTCATCCGACAGCAAGATCATCCCTCCCTGCCGTGCGGCGGTCACCCGCAGGCCCAGGGGAGCGTATCGTGCGGCCAGGCCTTTCTCCACCTCCAGGAGATCCGAGTCCGTGCGAGATGGGTCGTGATGGAACAGCACGACATGCTTAGCACCCGCCTGGTAGGCCAGGGCGGCTGCGTATCCGTAGGTGGAGTGGCCCCAGTTGCACTTGGCCGCGAACTCCACCTCGCTGTATTGGGCGTCGTGAATGACCAGGTCCGCACCTTCGGCCAGGCGAAGAGCCTTCTCGTCAAAGAAATCGAGGCTGCAGGGGGCCTGATGATCGGGGATGTAGCAGATGGAGATCCCGCCCGCCTCGATGCGATATCCGAAGGCGGTGTTGGTATGGGGAACCTCCAGAGCCAGGACCTCAACACCCGAGGCCACCAGCTCGAAACGGCCCTCCTCGACACGGGCGACCGAGATCTCCCCACGGAAGCCCAAGGGAGAGACAGGGAAGAAGGGAGGGGCGAAGAGGCGCTCCAGCGGATCGGGGCCGCCAGGGGCGAAGATCCTGAGCCTCGCACCCTCCACATCCACCGCGGTGAAAAAGGGAAGACCCTGCACGTGGTCGAAGTGGTAGTGACTGAGCAGCGCTGACGCACGCACCAGCTGTCCGGCCTCCAGGCGGCGCGCGTAGGCATCCATGCCCGTACCAAGGTCGAGGAAGACCGGCTCACCACCCGCCTCGAGCACCACGAAGGCGGTATCACCGCCGAATACCGCCTGATCCGGACCCACCACCGGGCGCGAGCCCCGGGTTCCGTAGAAGCGCACCGCAACCTTCACAGAGGAAAAGCTAGCCACTTTCGCGCGGCGTATCGAGACGCCAGGGACCCGAGAAGGGGCACATGTGACCCATCGCACACGAGCCCCCGTATTAATGGGCGCCCGTGGGAACCAGCTCCGCCGGGGCCATTGGTTATCGGCCGCCTCGGTACTTGGCCAGCTCACGCCGAAGCTCCTCCTCCGAAGGCGCCTCGGAGGACCCCAGGCGTTCGACTGCCATCGAAGCCGCGACGTTTGCCCATCGGGCCGCTTCGAAGGGGTCGTCCCCCCTGGCAAGCCGGGTGAGAAAGGTCGCCACGTGCACGTCTCCGGCCCCCGTGGTGTCTTGCGGCAACGCCGGGCGGGGCTGGATATACGAGACATCTCCGTGGGCGCCGGCCACCCAGCACCCTTGGGCTCCGGCACGGACGACCGCCACGGCGCCAGGGCGGAGCAGGCCGCCGATCGCCTCGCAAAGTTCCGGCCCATGCATTGCCCTGGCCAAGGGCCCGGCCAACGCCCGCGCCTCGGCCAGGTTGGAGCTGACGACATCGGCGCGGCTCAGCGCGGCTTCCAGCCGGCCCACAGGGATCTGCGCGACGAGGGGTCCGGGATCCATCACCACAAGCTGGTCGTCCCCCAGGTCACCCAGCCACTCCGCCAGTGCCTGGCCCGCCCCCTCGTGCCACAGGTCGTATCCCGATACATAGACAGCGTCCCCCGGCTCGAGCCGTACCCCGCGCAAATCCTCCAAGGCCAGCTCAACCTCCACGCCGGGTGATCCGACGAAGCTCGGCTGGCTGTCCACGCCGAGCTGAACGAGCCCCACGTCAAAGCCGGTGTCGATCCGTCCGCGCACCGGCAGGAGAACCGATACGCCCAGTTCGGCGAGGGAATCGCGGACGATCCTGCCAAATGGACCGTCCCCGACCAAGCCCAATAGGGCCGCGGGGAGGCCGAGGCCCACCGCCGTGCGGAGCAAGTTGTAGCCGGCTCCGGGTGACACAACAGCGCCTCTGGCGATTCTCACCTCCCCCGGGTTTGGGTGGCTATCGAGGTAAAGCAGAATGTCGACCAGCACGGTGCCGGCCACTACGAGGCGGGCGGGAGGTTGCTTCACCGGTTCACGCCTTCCAGCCGTGTGCTCCGCCGGTGAGCGACGCATTCCGGCAGGCGTCCGAGTTCGCGCCGCTCGGCATGGCGATCCCGGCACCAAAGCGAGCGGCGTTCACACCGCACTCTCCGCGGTCCGCGAGGCCGAGATACGCGGCCGGCTCAGCAGTGCATAGAGCAGTCCCGCCACAACAAACGCGCAAAGCAGGCCGATGCTGCTGGCGCCGACCGCCCCCTTTGGACCGCCTGCCATCCCGAGGAGATACCCGGTCCAGGCGAAGGCGGGACTGGTCGAGGTGACCAGGCCCCACCCCAGCGCCGTGCCCACCACGAGAGAGGAGACCCCCGGAAGATTCACCGAGCCATAGGACCCGCGTGAGTCGTACAAGTCGGCCTCCACATATCCCCCCCTCCGGAAGACCCAGAGATCGACCAGAAAGATCGCCGCCCAGGAAGCGAGCGCGGCGCCCATCGTAACCAGGAACCCTTCGAATGGGGCGAAGAAGGAGGGCGAGAAGAACAAGATGTAAATGCTTCCGGACACAACCAGCACCGAATCCAAGAGGATGGACTTGTGCCGCGCGGTGCGCAAGCCGAGCGTCAGCAGGTTGAGGCCACCCGAGTAACTGCTCATCACCACCTCCGCCACCAAGCCGCCCACCGCCGTGATCATGTAGGGAATAAGGAACCAGGTGGGAAGGGGTGCCGCCAGCACGCCGATCGGATCGGATGAGGTCGCAAGAGACGCATCATTGGCGGCCAGGAGTCCTCCGAAAACGATCAGCGCCACGAGCGGGAGCGAGGCGCCGAAGGTGGTCCACCACACCACGCCGCGCGAGGAAACCGATCTTGGGAGGTAACGGCTGTAGTCGGCGGCGGTATTGGTCCAGGTGAGACCGGTCCCGGCCATGATGATCGACAGCCCGCCGAGAAGTCCCGCCAGGAGGTTGCCGTGCGGCAGGGCAGCCACTTTGCTCCAGTCCACCTGCCGTGCCTCGAGCGCCATGAAGACGAGCGTCAACGCGCCGAAGGCCGCCGTGAACCAGGTCAGGACGCGCTGGATCGTGGCCTGTCCGAAGAGGCTGACCGCCACCGCGAGTGCAACGACCATGACGAAGCCGGCTGCAAGTTCCCCGGTGCTGGAGCCCGCCCCGAGGCGCGTAAGCACGGTTCGGATCGCCAGTGCGGCAAGTGACGCCAGCACGATTTCGAAGCCCACCAGCGTGACGTAGCTGACCACGGCCGGAAGCCCGTTCCCGATCACCCCGAAAGGTGCTCGGGAGAGCACCATGGTCGGAGCCCCCGCCCGCTTGCCTGCCAAACTGATCAAGCCGACCAGCAGGAAGGAGGCGACCACGCCCACGACCGCTGCCACGACCGTTTGCAAAAGGTCCAGGCCGTAAAAGATGACCAGGTAACCGCCGTATGTAACGCCCAGGACAGAGATGTTGGCCGCAAACCACACCCAGAAGGTGTCCGATGGCTTTCCCCTTCTCTCCTCGCCGCCGATCGCATCGATCCCATGAGTTTCGATGCTCCACGGCCTGTTTCTCGCCATGGCCGAATCCGGCGTCGCCTTAGTCGCCAATGCGCCACTCCCCTTTTCCGAGCCGGACCGAGTCCCAACCGAGGTTTGTGGAGGCGATTCGCCGAATCCGCGATCCCGGGGGTCGAACATAGATCTGGGATACTACCGACTCAATCCGGATGCCACCAAACCCATATCGGCGGAGATGTCCTTGGCGACTCTTCGGGTTTCTTGGAGCCTCAACGCACAACGCATCCGCGGCCAACCGTCGCGGCACCCGTAGGGACGGGCGCCCCAAGCCGAGGCGGCCGGCCCGGCGGAGGGGCCATCACCTCGCCGGTGATGCCCACCAACTCTCCCGGCTCCTCAGCTGGCCTGAAACTGCCCGGTTCGCTGCAGCATGACCTGCAGGTCCTGGGGGGAGGAGGCCGCCATCAGCGCCTCCTTCACATCGATCATGCCCGCGGAGATCAAATCGAAGAGGGACTTCTCAAAAGTGAGCATCCCGTAGAACTCGCCGTCCTTGATGATGGAGTGGATGTCATCACCCTTGTTGGGCTCGATGATCGCCTGGGATACGCGACCGTTGCCGACCAGGATCTCCATCACCGGGCGCAGCCCCCCGTTGTTGGTGCGCACCAGGCGCTGGCAGATGACCCCTCTCAGCGAGCCCGCCAGAGCGGCACGTATCTGACCGTGCTGATGGGCCGGGAAGAAGTCGATTATGCGGCTGACGGTCTCCTTGGCGTTGGTGGTGTGCAGGGTGGATAGAACCAGGTGGCCGGTCTCGGCGGCGGCGATGGCGGCGTGCACCGTCTCCTCGTCCCGCATCTCCCCCACCAGGATCACGTCGGGGTCCTCGCGCATGGCGGCCTTCATGGCCAGAGCGAAGTCGACGGCGTCGGAACCGATCTCGCGCTGGTTGATGTAGGCCTTCTCGTCCCTCTGCAGCACCTCGATGGGGTCCTCAATGGTGATGATATGACAGGCACGAGTGCGGTTGATGTGGCCGATCATGGAGGCCAGTGTCGTGGTCTTGCCCGACCCGGTCGGCCCGGTGACCAGGATCAGCCCGCGCCTCTCGTTGGCAAGCCGAGTGACCACCGGTGGCAGCCCCAATCCCTCCACCGTGGAAGGCGCATTGAGCACCCGGCGGAAAGCCATGGATATCATTCCCCGCTGGAATCACGAGTTGA
>JAJZLQ010000011.1 GCA_021850605.1 Actinomycetes bacterium | reverse complement strand
CATCGCAGAAGATCCGCGCTTATCGCTCGAGTTGAGCCGAGTCGAACGGATCACCGCCGACGAGAGCCGAACGATCAAGGATCTATGGCAACTTGCCGATGGCCGCCAGGTCGAATCGGTTCTCATGGCCTACGCGGACCGGGTGACCCTCTGCGTCTCATCGCAAGCCGGGTGTGCCATGGGCTGCGTATTCTGCGCGACCGGCCAGGCAGGCTTCTTCCGGCAACTCACCAGGGGCGAAATCCTGGAGCAAGTCTTCCATGCTGCAGCTCTCTCCAAGAACGCCTTCGGCAAGCGCCTATCCAACCTGGTGTTCATGGGCATGGGTGAGCCCATGGCCAACTATGACAATGTGATCGCCGCCATCAGGGCGATCGTCCAGGACTTCGGAATCTCCGCTCGGCACATCACCCTCTCGACCGTCGGGATCATTCCCGGCATACGTCGGCTTGCCGACGAGGGCCTTCAGATTTCGCTCGCGGTCTCCATTCATGCCGCGAACGACGAGAAGCGGACTCGCCTGGTGCCGATGAATACCCGCTATCCAATAGAAAACCTGATGGAGGCTTTGCATTATTACCGGAGCAGATCAAGCCGCCGGATTTCCTTCGAGTGGGCAATGATGGCCGGTATCAACGACGGCGCTCAAGACGCCATGGAGCTTGCCGGTCTCGCCAAGCAGGTAGGAGCGCACGTCAACCTGATTCCTCTCAACCCGACCCCCGCATGGGATTACCCAGGCTCAGCCCCCGATGTGGTGAGGGAGTTCCGTGATCACCTGAGTGAACTCGGCGTGAACGCCACGATTCGCGCAAACCGCGGAAACCAGATTGCCGCCGCGTGCGGGCAGCTTCGGACCCAGGTCTCGCAGCGTGCCAAGATGGCCACCGAGCGAGGTTAGTCAATTTACGCAGGATTCTTTCAGCTTGGCTTGAGGTCCATCCCATCGGGCCGCACCAAGCTCTAGATATATCCCCTGTAGATTAGGGACGGTACTACCAGACCAGGGGGCGCGTAGGTCGCTCCAGGAGCCAGTTCCATGCACCAGATGCGCCTTTATAACCGCTCGTTACCGCAGATGCTCAACACGGCTCAGCTGCTGCTCTACTTGAACGCCGTGCTGGATCTCTTGTTCAGATTCGGCGGCGCCTTTGGGCTGCTCTTGGTCGCGGGCGAGGCCATCGGAGCCTTCGGACTCGCCAACGAGCGGAAATGGGGATATTGGCTTGCTCTGGTTGCCGCCTCGCTCCCCGTCCTGATCACCATCATGTACTTCGGCTACCTGAGCTACTTCTCGGCCATCGTCACCTTGCTTGTGCGAGGCGTTGTGGTTGTCTTCCTGATTCATCCCAGCTCGCGCAACTACAAGTCCATCTATTTCACCTGAAAAGCAGGTCCGCCCTGATCGTGCGAGATGGGTCGGCGCGTCGCCGGCATCGTATTCGCTTGCACCGGTACGGGCGCAGCTGGAACGGACTTCCTTAAGGCGTCCTCTTCGAGGAACGGGAAAACGAACGAGGATGCCCGAGGGGCCAGCCCCCGCTACCGCCTTGCGCGCCGGCGGCGAGGACCTGCTCCCGGCCCTTCAGGGCGCCCTTCAATCACGTGCCGACGGGCAGCCTCGCTCCTCTTGGGGCGCCAGCTCGTGCTGCCACCTGAACCCTTCATACACCCGTGACCGGAGGGCGCATCTCGGCGTGAACCTTCCGGTTTTACTGACGCCGATGCGCCGCGGCGGTACTCGAAACATTTCTCCCGGACCGGCGGGCGGCTGGGCGCCGCCGTATTGCGATTCTGGCGCCTGGCCAGGAGTTCAAGGTGCTAGAAAATGTGCATGGCAACTGTAATTCACGGCATAGATGAACTGAAGGCAATGATCGGACGTCACCTGGGGTGGTCCGATTACCACCAGGTGACCCAGGAGCAGATAAACGCCTTCGCCGAGGCGACCGGCGACCACCAATGGATCCACGTGGACGTCGACAGGGCGAAGGCCGGCCCCTTCGGCACCACCATCGCTCACGGCTATCTAACCCTTTCTTTGGTCCCCATGCTCCTTGCACAGGTGATGCAAGTCGAAGGCGTGGCGATGGGGGTCAACTACGGTGCCAACAAAGTTCGCTTCCCAGCGCCGGTCCCCTCCGGCTCGCGGGTCCGCCTTGGCGCAACGGTTGCCGGGCTCGAGGAGTTTCAGGGTGGCGTCCAGAACCTGGTCGATGTCACCATCGAAGTCGAGGGCGCATCCAAGCCCTCTCTTGTGGCGCAGCTGGTATTCCGCTACTATCTCTGACGAACCAATCCCGTAATAGTGCCCACCTCCAAGAGGCCCGGGCACTATTCCATCCAGGGGGCACCGCCACGAAACTCACCCATTCCGAGCAACACCTGCGCGTAAAGTCCGGCTCGGGCTTTCAGCTCAACAAGCTGGAGTGCTCAGCCACGCCGGGCGTGACGCAGGGCAAGGCCGAACTTGACCAGTCGGTCCTCGCCCTACACCTCCGGCTCGAGGAGTTGCAGGGCAGGCTCTGGGCCGAGTCGAAACGCTCCCTGCTGCTCGTTCTGCAAGCGCTCGACACCGGGGGAAAGGACGGCACCATCCGCCGGGTCTTCGGTGGCGTCAATCCGCAAGGGGTCACCGTAAGCGGATTTCGAGCACCGATCGGCGAGGAGCTGCAACACGATTTCCTCTGGCGCATCTACCGGGCGCTGCCCCGCCACGGCGAGATCGGAATCTTCAACCGAAGCCACTACGAGGACGTGGTCGCCACCCGGGTCCTGGGAATGATCGATGCTGCAGAAGAGAAGCGGCGCCTAAAGGCGATACGAGCCTTCGAAAAGCACCTGGTCGAATCAGGCACGACCATCGTGAAGATCTTCCTACACATCTCCAAGGACGAGCAGCGTGAAAGGCTGCAGGAGAGAGTCAACGAACCGGCAAAGCGCTGGAAGTTCTCCACCGCGGACTTGGAGACCCGCAAGCGCTGGGGTGACTTCATGGGCCAGTACAGCCACATTATCGAAGAGACGTCCTACGATTTCGCTCCGTGGTTCGTAGTGCCCGCCGACCACAAGTGGTACCGGGACTGGGCGGTGATCAACCTTCTGGTGGACACCCTGGACTCAATGAACCCTCAATACCCGCCCGCCGCGGAAGGAATCGAGAACATCATCGTCGAGTGATGACGCGAGCGGGCGGATTAGCCTGGTCTTAACGCCGATAGCGGCGTCAATCACCATGAAGCTTTTTCGCGACGCGCTTGAACTGCTCTTCGTAATCGCCATCGGCGGCATGCTCTCCTCGGCCGTTCGCAAGCTTCGATCCCGTGGCATCTCCCCTTACAGGTGCCCCAACTGCGGACGGCCGACTTCGCGTGCGTACGAAAGGTGCCGGCACTGCGGGTCACCGGTCAAGGGCTGATTACTCATTCAATACGAGCGTTCGCTAGCATGGTTCGAGTGGGTACTGCACCGACCACATACGCAAGCGGGACGGGCAACCCGGCCACTTATGAGATCGGCGAACTCGCGCGGCTGAGTGGGCTAAGCGTGGACACCATCCGCTTCTATCAGAGCCGGGGCATCCTCATGTACCCTGCCCGTCAAGGACGCAAGGCGTACTACAACGCCGCGCATTTGGAGCGCCTGGCTGAAATACGCTCATTGCGCGAGCGCGGGCTACCGCTCCGGGAGATCAAAAGCCGTCTTACCCAGGACAACGGTGGCGAGCCACTTGAGCAGGATTTTCGCCTCGACTTCGGCGAGTTCTCCTCCCGGATCGGCCTACCGGCTGCAATCGTCCGCTCGCTCATAGCCGAAGGGCTCTTGATACCTATCACCGAGGACGGCCGGCAGGTGTTCGGCGCCAAGGACATACGCATGGCCGAACTCGCGCTGCAACTCCTGGGCTTGGGTCTCCCCTTCGCCGAGGTTCTTGCGCTTGCCAAGTCGCACCACGCGCGAATGGAGGAGACGGTCGACGAGGCGGTCGCGCTCTTCGACGAGAACATCCGCGTCGATTCGGGGACCGCCGACGAAGACGAGATCGCCGAGGAATACCAAACCTTCACCCAGCTCAGCAAAGCCGTGGCGGAGCTCGTGGCACTGCACTTCGAACGGCTCCTTTTCACCAAGTCCGAGGAACGATTCCTCCAAACCGCCGGCACCAAGGAGATGGAGACCGTCTTGCGCTTGGCCAAGGAAAGGCAGGACCGATGAGCTTGCAACGGGATCCGCGCTTCGAGCGAGGCTCGGCGCTCCCCTCCCCCGAGGAGAAAGCCGACTTCGTCCGGAACATGTTCGACCGGATCTCTCCGCGCTATGACCTAACCAACCGCTTGATGACCTTGGGGATGGACGTCCACTGGCGAAAATACGCCGCCCGAAGCCTGGCGATGGAGCCTGGTGGGATCATCCTCGACGTCGCATGCGGCACAGGTGACTTCGTCCGCCTGCTGCGCTCGATGGGATATCGGACAATCGGCGCCGACTTCTCCCACGGAATGCTCGCCGCTGCTCACCAGGATGGCCTGCTCCAGGCCGATGCCGCCCGTCTACCGTTCACCGACGCGTCCTTCGACGGCCTCACCTGTGGCTTCGCCCTGCGCAACTTCACTTCGCTGCCAACGGCGCTGGCGGAGATGGCCCGGGTGGTGAAGCCTGGTGGCCGCATAGCCCTGGTCGAGGTGGCCAGACCCGACCAGCCGCTTATAAGGGCCGGGCACGGCTTCTATTTCGACCATGTCGTGCCCCGCATAGGCGCCCTGGTTTCGGATTCGGACGCGTATCGATACCTTCCGCAGTCAACGGTTTACCTTCCACCCGAGCCTGCGCTGCGCTCCATGCTCAAAGAAGCGGGATTCCGTAGCGTCGCCATCAAATACTTCCTTCTCCACTCCGCCCAGGTCATCAGCGCCACCCGGGCCCGATAAAGGAATGCAGGCTTTGATCGACGCCCACTTGCAATCGACGCCCCTGCCGGCAAAGCTCTACGTTGCGCATCGCCATCTCTCGATCGCTGCCGACACCCCATCGCTGCTCAGGGCAGCTACCGGCTCACCGATCGGCAGCCTCGCCGTCATCATGCGCCCGGGGTTGGCAATCATCGGCCTGGGGACGGCGGCGGCCGAATTCAGCACGGATCCGGCAGGCTTCCGCGCCCGACTGCGCACTGCACTCGTTGCGGGCGGCACGGGCGCTCACGGAAGCTGCGTCCTGGGACTGGTCCCCTTCGATCCGGTCAGCCTGCCCTCCATCATGGTCCTGCCGAAAGTGGTGCTTAGGGTGGCCGGCCAAAGCGTGCTGGTCTCCGCGGTCGCTTCGACGCCGGAAGAGGCCGCCGCGCTGCTGGAAGACGGCTGCCAAATCGCTGCTGCGGCAACCTCTGGGCCGCCTTCGGGTCGACCCGGACCGCAGCTGGGAGAACTTGACTTCACCGAGACCGAGGGAACCTGGCTCGCCAAGGCGGACCGTGCGCTCTCGATGATCCGCTCCGGGCGTTTCGAAAAGCTCGTTCTTTCACGGCGAGCGCGGGTGCACTTGCCCGACGAAATCGACCGCTGCCAATCGCTTGCCCGCCTGGCCTTCATGTACCCCGGTGCGCTAACCTTCTCTTTCCTGCACCTTTTGGGGGCCACTCCCGAGCTTCTGCTGCGGAAGGCGGGCGACTCTTTCGAAAGCCACCCTCTGGCCGGAACCGCTCCCGCAGGCGCGGAAGCGCAATTGCTGCGAAGCGGTAAGGACAACCATGAGCACCGGGTGGTGGTCTCGCACATCGAGTCCCGCCTGTCTCCCTTTACACAGCGCCTCGAGGCCTCAGGCTTGCCGTCCATCACCAGCTTCGGCCCGATCTGCCACCTCGGCACGCCCATCAAGGGAATCCTCGCAGAAGGAGGCCAGACATCTTCCCTGGACCTTCTGCTTGCCATCCATCCCACGCCTGCCGTTGCCGGCGTACCACAGCGCCAGGCGATCGATGCGATCCAGGAGATCGAGGACGAGCCGAGGCACTACTACGCGGGCGCGATCGGCTTCGAGGATGTCGATGGCGATGGCGAATGGCACCTGGTCATACGCACGGTGGCGATCGGTGACCATGAGGCCGAGTTCCAGGCGGGAGTAGGACTTGTCGCCGAATCGGAACCCGATTCGGAATCGGCCGAGGTCAAAGCCAAGCTGGCCTCCATGCGTCCTATCGTCGCGGGCTAACCATCCGCGTAGAGCTGCCCGTTGGGACCTTCCGCAATGGGTATGGGAGTGAGGCCGGTTGGAGCAGGGCCGTTCAGCACCGCGCCGGTAAGGGCGTTGAAGGCCGAGCCGTGGCACGGGCAGACAAAACGGTCGCTCCCCGCATACTGAACTGTGCAGCCGGCATGAGGACAGATCGCCGAGAAGGCGACGAACTTCGTGGCGGCCGGGTGCAGGACGTAGGCGGGTTCGCCCGAAGCAGGATCAGTGAAGGAAGCCACCTGGCCAACCGGCACC
>JAJZLQ010000113.1:33950-34316 GCA_021850605.1 Actinomycetes bacterium | reverse complement strand
CAAGGATGTTCGCGCGCCATTTGCGGAGATTGCGCAACTTGTAGGAGATGCTCTGCAGGAGCAGGCCCCGGAAGAAGACCTCCTCCACTATCGGCGCGCCGACAACGATCACCAGGCCGACCAGCACCACGGTCCATCCGCGGCCGGCGGAGGTGATGTAGGTGGCGGGACCGGAGAGCTTCTTTTGCAGGTCGGGGATCAAGGGTTCGAGCGGAAGATAAACGATCGGAAGGATGGCGAACTGCAGCACCAGCCCGGCGATAACACCCACAGGAATATCCACCGGCAGCCGGATATAGGCCGAATAGTCCCGCCGGAGCGAGCCCGTGCCCAGTCGGCGGGATGCCATCCAGGCGGCCCCCCCCC
>JAJZLQ010000113.1:0-33940 GCA_021850605.1 Actinomycetes bacterium | reverse complement strand
CAGGTCACCGGCGGTGAGGCTGGTAGCCGATACCTTCTCGCCGGAGAGAGCGATCCAGGCGAGCAGGAACATGGAGGAGAAGGCATAGGCGACCACGATCGCCAAAAGAGCGCCCCAGATGCTCGAAAAGCCCGGCTCGTAGACCGAGGGCCAAGCCTTTTTCTCCACCCGCAACTCTCTTCCAGACCTCCGTCGCCGACCCGTTCCCAAGCGGGACAAGACGGCCATACTCAGGGCGCCGTGGCTCCCAGGAGCACCCCAGGAGGCATCGAGAAGTCACTCAGCCACTAATAGCGTTGCGACGCCTAGATTATTAAAGCTATGAGCAGACCTACGCCGGAGATGCGCCCTAACGGGCAGAACCCGCTTAAGCGGCCGCTGAACAGCCCAGACCAGGCTTGGCGCTGGGTGATCGGCGTGACCATCGCCGTGCTCTTCATCGTCTTTCTCTCGCTTAATTTCTTCAAGACCACGCCCAGCTCCCAGCTGAGCTACTCCACATTCCTCCAGGACGCCAGTTCCAAGCAGGTCACCTCGGCGGTGATCGACAATACGACCGGCCGCATCACCGGTCAGTTCAAGGACGGGACCACCTTCTACGTGAACGGCCCATCCCCCTCCATCCCCAACGATATCTCCGCCCTGCGTCACGAGGGCGTATCGGTCGAGTTCCAGTCCAGCCAGAACGGCCTTCTGGCCACTCTCATCACCTGGGTTGGGCCGCTCGCACTGCTGCTCATCTTCTTCGCCTTCATCAACAGGCGGGCCCAGGGGCAGATGAGCGGGATAATGTCCATCGGTCGTTCCCGTGCCAAGGTATACACCGCTGAACGCCCACGCACCACCTTCGAGGATGTGGCGGGCTACAACGGCGTAAAGCAGGAGATCGCCGAAGTTGTGGACTTCCTCAAGAGCCCCTCGCGCTTCAAGGAGATCGGGGCGCGCGTGCCAAAGGGAATCCTTCTGGTAGGCCCTCCTGGAACCGGCAAGACCCTCTTGGCGCGGGCGGTTGCCGGCGAGGCCGGCGTGCCCTTCCTCTCGGTGACGGGTTCCGACTTCATGGAGATGTTCGTCGGCGTCGGCGCCTCGCGAGTTCGTGACCTCTTCCAGACCGCGCGCAAGCAGGCTCCGGCCATCATCTTCGTCGACGAAATCGACTCCATCGGCCGCAAGCGGGGTGCCGGCCTCGGCGGTGGCCATGACGAGCGCGAGCAGACCCTGAACCAGTTGCTCTCGGAGATGGACGGCTTCGACACCACCGAAGGCATAGTTATGATGGCCGCAACCAACCGGCCCGACATCCTCGACCCGGCGCTGCTCCGCCCCGGGCGCTTCGACCGTCAGATCGTCGTACCTCTCCCCGACCTCGACGAGCGCCTGCCCATCCTCAAGGTTCACTGCCGTGGCAAGCGGCTCTCCGACGATGTCAACCTCGAGGTTGTAGCCCGCGGCACTCCTGGCATGAGCGGTGCCGACTTGGCCAATCTGGTGAACGAGGCGGCCCTGCACGCGGTTCGCCGCGGTGTGCACGAGGTGGGCATGGAGGATTTCGAGGCGGCCCGCGACCGCGTCCTGATGGGACAGCGCCGCGACTCAGTTGTCCTCTCCGACGAGGAGAAGGAGCGCGTTGCCTTCCACGAGGGTGGCCACGCGGTGCTCGCGTACCTGCTCCCGCACGCCGACCCGGTACACAAGGTGACCATCCTTCCCACCGGGATGGCGCTCGGCGTCACCCAGCAGCTTCCCCTCGAAGAGAAGCACATCAACTCCAAGGAGTACATCGAGGACTCCCTTGTCGTCCGTATGGGTGGCAGGGTGGCGGAGATGCTCATCTACGGAGATCTCTCCACCGGCGCCAGCAACGACCTGGTGCGCAACACCGAGCTGGCACGCAAGATGGTGCGCGAGTGGGGCATGAGCGACAAGATCGGCCCCATGGCCTGGGGGAGCCAGGAGATGGTCTTCCTCGGGGAGGACATCATGCACACCCGGGACTACTCCGAGCAGACCCAGCACATCATCGACGAAGAAGTCGAGCGCATCCTGCGCGAGCAGGAGGAGCGTGCCATGCAGCTCCTCGGCCAGCACAAGCACGGCCTCGAGCTGGTCGCCAAGGCCCTGCTCGAGAAAGAGACGCTGGACGGCTCCGAGGTGGGGCGCCTGGTGAACGAGGCCCACGGCGGCCCGGTCCATCCCGAGGGCAGCGGCAAGTTCGTACCCTTGATCGCACCGCAGAAAGCCGCCGGCAACGGCAGCGCTAGCAGCAACGGAGCCTCCCCTGAGGCTGCGGAAAAGCCTGAGGCTTCGGCCGAGCCGGCGACTCAGGCCGAGTCCAACCCCTCACCGGAAGCCTGAGTCCCGCGGATCCCCGCCCCAGGAAAGCCATAGGGCGATAATTAGGGAGCCGCAGCAATGCATCGAACGCTTGTTCGATGCATTGTCACAGTAGCGCGGCATAATTGTGGCTATGACAAACCAGTTGCCACTGATCGAGGACGACGGGTACACAGGAGCCAAGCCGAGCTGGAAGCTCGACGAACGCACGCGCCGCATCGGCCTCAGGCAGGTCACCCTCGCCCGTCAGCAGCTGCTTTCCGCCCAAGGTCAGCCGCGCCGTGGACGGAGGCTGACTGCAGCCCACAACGGCTGACGAGAGACCTCGGCGCCAGGAGCGGCGACTAGCGTTTAGTTCGCCAGCACCTAGAGGGGAAGGGCGCACTTGCAAACCGGCGAACTGCTCAGCAAGCTGGGGCATCCGGAAGACGCCAAGCTTTGCATCATCTCCTGCGACTCGCTCGGATTCTCCCATTCGCACAACATCGCTGCCTTCGAAGCCATGAGCAACGGGATCGCCACCACGGCCAGGTTGATCGCCAACGGCCCCTGGTCGCGAGAGGTGAGTTCCCTCTACCACGGCGAGGACATCGGGGTCGGCCTGGTGTTCACTTCCGATCATGAAATCTTCCGGATGGCGCCACTGACCCAGTCCCCCACCTTGGTTGATGGCGCGGGCGAGCTTCCCGGCACGCTGGAGGAGTTCTGGGAGCATGCGGACACTGCCGAGGTGCGCCGCGAGTGCCGGGCCCAGGTGGAACGGGCGGTCTTCTACGGCTTCGACCCATCGCACCTCGCCTCCGAAGCCCAGGCTCTGACTCTGCGCCCGGAATTCTTCGACGTGCTCATCGACGTCGCACTGGAATTCGGGCTACCGGTACGGGTACCGGTGGGCGACGATCCGGCCACAGCCGTCTTCCCTGCCGCCGAGCTTGCCGCGGATGCGGGGGTGGTATCCCCCGGCGGGCAGATATGCTCCTTTGACTCCGGTCCCACGTCGCAATTCGTCGATGAACGGGCCTTCGATCAGACCCTCGCCTCGCTCCCTCCGGGGGTCAGCGAGATATCTTTCCGCCCCGCCGCCGCCTCCGAAGAGCTCGGCGCGCTGTATCCCCAAGGATGGGAGCGCTTCGCCCGCGCGCACCTCTTCCTAACCTCGACCCTGGCACGCGAGATGCTGGCGGACCACAAGATCACCACGATCGGCTATCGCGAGCTCAAGCAGGTCCAATCCGCACTGGCGGGCTAGAAGTGCGCTCGCGCGCCGACAGGGCTAGAATGGCCTGAGAAAAGGGGAGAATTGGCCCCTGCGCTTTTGAAGGGCGGTAGCCGTGTTTGCCGAACTGCTCGGGCAGGACATGCTCATCCTCGTCGTTGTCATCGTCGTCGTCTTCGGTGCCTCTCGCCTCCCCAAGATCGCACGCTCGGTCGGCCAGGCCAAGGGTGAGTTCGAGAAGGGCTTGAAGGACGGCGCGGCGCAGAGCAAGGACGCCGCCACCGAAACCAAGGACACTAACAACGAGTCCAAGGATCAAGCTCAATCCTGAGCCCCGCGGCTCGAAACGCCAATTAACCAACTAAATGTGAGGGGCCCGGCGCAAAACGCCGGGCCCCTTCCTTTGCCGGGTTTCCGGCGGATCCTCATTCCCCGAAGTCGGTGACCTCGAGGATCTCCTTTTGGAGTTGGCGGTACTCCGCCGAGCTGGTCACCGGGAGGAGCGACATCAGCTTGCCGATGTTGCCGTCCACCTTCAGCCTGCCCTGCATGAATGCCGCGTTCGCGTCCAACTGGAGCTTCTGGATCTTCATGGCGTCCTCGTAGCTCTGGGTGAGCGTGATCTCGGCGTCGTCGATCTCCCCGAGCTTGGACTCGGTCAACTTGCCATTCTCCACCAGCCAGTAATACTTGATCGCGCCGGAGGGACCGCCCTCGATGACGTACTGGATGCGCGCGGTCGCGCCTGGGCGCTCCGGCTGCGTCGCCGCCATCTTGAAAGTCTCGGCGAACCATTCGCTGCTAAGCCATGCGTACTTGCTCAATGCTCCCTCTCCTGGGCCAGCCTGACCCAACAGGCTTAGGCGCCCCTTTGGCGCGCTATCTTCACTTCCAATCATGGCACCTTTGAGTCTCTCAAGCTGCCCTCTTTCTTGGAACCGGGGCTACAAGCCGGCGAAAACGTCTTCCTCGACGCCTTGGGGAACATATCCTTCCGGAGCCACCGCCAGGTACAGGTCCTCGGTCGGGTACGCCTCCTCCGCTTCCGCGTCGCTGAGCCCGAACCAGTGGCGCGACTCGGGGTCGATCTGGGTGGCGTGCGCTCGCAGGGCGGCGCTGCGGCGGGCGTGGAAGCCGGTGATATCGATCTTTGTGGTCGCCTCGTAGTCGGCCTCCGCGTTGGCGAGCCACTCGGGCGAATAAGGGGACTCCTTGCCCAGCTCCAGGAATTTGGCGTGAAGAGCGTGCATTCTCTCCGGAGCCCAAAGGTGGTAATAGACCTTTGCAACCAGGTGAGGCCGCTCCCCCTCTCCCGCCGCGAACACCGGATCGGCGGCAAGCTCCCTGGCACGCATCGAGACCTCGAAGACGCGGATGTGATCCGGGTGGGGGTAGCGGCGCTGGATCTCGGGATAGGTCAGCATCACCTGGGGGCGCTCCTCAAGGATGATACGGGCCAGCCTTCCGGCAGCCTCGTCCAGATCGGCGCGAGCCAGGCAATCGGGATCCTGGTTGGCCTCGCTCTCGGGCATGCCCGAGTCACGATAGCCAAGCATCTCGGCGCGGTGGTAACCGATGATCTTCACCGCCTCGGCCAGCTCGTCGGCCCGCACCCTGGGCAGGTCGTCGCGCACCGCCGGGGTGTCCATGGCCGGATTGAGGATGTCGCCCGCCTCTCCCCCGGTAGCGGTCACCAGCACGGTGCGTACTCCTGAGTCGCTGTAGCGGGCAATGAGGGCGGCCCCTTTGGAGGCCTCGTCGTCGGGGTGGGCATGCACTGACAGAATCACTCGCTTTTCCATAAGTGTTCGAACCTAGTAAGTCCGCTATGGCTTCCGCCTCCAACCCGGTGGAAGCAAAAAAGGGGGCCGCCGGATCTCCGGCGGCCCCCAACGGCCTAATCGTCCTCGCTAGCGGTTACTGGAGCCAGGAAGGCACCGGACCCTCCACCGAGGCATGCGTCGTCACCGGCCCTTGCACGTTGGTCACGTAGTCCGGGCTGACCACGCTGGCGCCGCCGGCGCCGTTCAGCTGAAGCACTTCGGCTCCCATGAAGCCGAGGTGCTGGGTCGCCGAGTAGCCGAGCGGCACCAGCCCCGGGCCCGTCCAGGTCGCACCTTGGCTGTTGATGGCATTGATCAGATCCTGACGAGTCGGGTTCTGGCCGGCAGCCCGCATGGCCAGGGTGAAGTAGTAGGCCATCGCCATCCCGTAGACCATGTTCCCGTCGACCGGCTCCTTGGAGTCGTACTGGGAGTGGATCTTCAGGAAGAGCTGGATCCAGGGATCGCTGGTCGCACTGGACATGGGCAGATAGTCAAGTGTGTAGAGCCCGTTCAGCGCGGAAGCCCCGACCTTCCCCTTGGAGAAGTTGGAGACCAGGCCTGCCAGGGTGGTGGGATCGGAGGAGACCGAGGAACTCACCGTGGTCGGATGGTAGCCGAGGACCGCCATGGAAAGCAGGGCCAGCGCGGTGGCCGCGGGGATGGTGAAGAGCACCACCACCTGGGCTCCGGCTGCCTGCAGCGCCGCGACCTGGGTGCCCAGGCCGTTGGTCAGCGTGGTCGGGTCGTAGGGCTGGGCCGAGACGATCTGACTGGCCGGCAGCATTTGCTTGATGCCGATCAGGCCGCCGCCACCGAAGTCGTCGTTCTGGTAGAGCACGCCGACCTTCATCCCGGCGAAGTGGTCCTTGATGTAGGCGCCGAGCACCTTGCCCTCGATGATGTAGTCCGGCTCCCAGCCATAGGTGTAAGGGTGCACCTTCGGCTCATTCCAGCAGTTACAGCCCGAAGCAACGAAAAGGTCCGGGACCTTGTTCTGGTTCAGGAAGTTGACCACCGCGGTGTGGGTCGGAGTGCCCAGGCCACCCAGGATGGCATAGACGTTGTCCTGCAGCACCAGCTTCCGTACCACCTGCACCGTATTTGCCGGGTTATACCCGTCATCCAGGTACTTGAAGGTGACGCTGCGCCCGTAGATCCCTCCGTGGGCATTGAGGTATTGGAAGAAGGCCTCGATGGCGGGGCCGATCTCCGAGTAGCCCGGCGCAGCCGGCCCGGTCAAGGGCTGGTGCGATCCAAGCAGAATGCTGGTCGGTGTAATGCCCGGAGCCGAGGCGGTGTTGGCCACCGACCCACTCGTCTTCGAGCCACTCGACGACGATGTACTTGAGGAGCTTCCGCATGCCGCGGCGACCAGGCTGAAGGCCGCCATCACCGCAATAACCCGGAATCCTCGCCTAAGTGAAGAACGGGATTCACCCATCTATAATTTCCCCCTGATTTGGTCCCTGGACCGGGGCCATGAATGCCCCGTGCCCTGATTTGGCGCCGCTACCGCGGCGCCGACTGTGCGGTGCCGCCACCCCTGCGGCAGCCACCACTTCTTCTTTCTAGCCCGGCTCCTTTCTGAGGTTTCTTATCTTGAAGATGACCAGGCGCACGATTCCCTGGACTCCGACCGGTGCCACCATGATGATCGCCACCAGCAGGAAACCATAGATCGCCAGTGCGAGATTGGCCGAGACCGACTGGTTCAGGCTGAGCTTCTGGCTGAGGGTGGTCGCCCATCCGGGAACGTACACCATGATGAGCGCGCCCCAAACCGCTCCGGCCAGGGTGCCGGTCCCGCCGATCACCATCGCGGCAAGCAGCGAGATCGAGAGCACCACGGTGTATCCCCCCGGGGAGACATTCCCCGATACCAGGGCAAAGAGCCCTCCTCCCAGGCCAGCAGCGGCGGCAGAGAGCGCGAAGGCGAGAACCTGGGTGCGTGGGACGGAGATTCCCGATACCTGGGTCGCGATCTCGTCGTCGCGCACCGCCCGGAACTTGCGCCCCACTCGTGAACGCAGGAGGTTGGCGAAGAGAATCATCACTACCACCACGCAGATCATCTCGATGATGGCCAGCCACTCCGTCGGCGTGGCGGCGGCTCCCAGGAACGACGGCGCGTTGGGCTGGCTGACCTCCAGCCCCTGGTATCCGCCGAAGACGGACTGGTATCGGGTGGTGATGTCGGGCAATCCGAGCGCGAGGGCCAGGGTGGCGCCTGCCAGGTAGGGTCCGCGCAGGCGCGCGGCCACCAGGCCCAGTAGGGCTCCGAAAACCATGGTCACCAGGGCGGAGGCGATCAGCATCAGCCACAAGGGGGACTTCGTGTGCAGCTGCATCAGTGTCAGAGTCCATGCCCCGATGGCCATGAGCGCACCATGGCCGAGGGAGATCTGCCCGTTCTGGCCGGTGAGCACCGACAGACCAACCAGGGCGATGAGATAGGGGCCTACCTGGGAGAGCTGGTAGATGCGATATTGGCTGAGGTGGCCGATAAGCAGATAGAAGAGGACCAGGGCCACTACGCCGACGATGACGTTCCGGACCAGCGGCTGGCCGAAGAGCCTGCGCGGCCCTTGAGGCTGCTGCGCCGCCGGTAGCTGCTTGGGCTCCGGCTTGGCTTCCACCATTGACTCTTCCATCTAGACCCGCCTTGCCGACATCGAGCTGAAGATACCTTCCGGCCGGGCCATCAGCACCACCACCAGGATCACAAAGGCCCCGACGTTTTCGAGATCCGATCCGAGGTACCCTCCGATGAAGGAGAGCGCCACTCCAGTGAGCAGGCCGCCCACCAACGCCCCCACCGGCGAATCGAGCCCGCCGATGATGGCCGCGGTGAAGCCGAAGATGAGCACACCGTCCATATTGTTGGGGAAGAGGAATACCTTTGGCGCCGCAAGCAGGCCGGCCACCGCGCCGGCGGCGCAGGCGAGGCCCCAGCCCAGGGTGAGCATCCGCCCCACCCGCACGCCAAGCAGCCTGGCGACCTCGGGCGCGAAGGCGCTGGCCCGCATCATGAGGCCCAGCTTCGTGTAACGGAAGAGCACCAGGAGTGCGAGCAGGAGCACCACCACCACGGTCACGATGAACAGGTCGAAGTTGGAGATGGCCAGCCTGGCCCCACCGATCTTGAGGCCGATCAGGGAGAAGTGCGACGGAAAGTTGCGCAACTTGGCTCCCCAGATAACCCCGGCCATCGCCTCCAAGAAGATGAGCAGGCCGATGGCCACGATGACCGCGTTGAGGGGGGACTTGCTCTCCACCGGCCTCATCACGAAGCGCTCTGTGGCCGCCCCGAGAAGGAAGCCGAAGACCATGGCGGCCACGAAGGCCACGAAGTAGGGAACGTTTCGGTCAATCAGGCTTGCAGCGATAAAGGTCGAGAACATGGCCATGGCGGCCAGAGCGAAGTTGATAACCCGTGTGGAGCGGTAGATGAGAACTATCCCCAAGGCCACCAGGGAGTAGACCAGCCCATTGCTAACCCCGATCAAAAGGAAGTTCCAGAAGTTCCTCAATGCCTTCCCCTCATCCGGTCCACATCCTTCTCCAACACCTTCAAAATCCCAGATAGTGGTGGCGGAGCGCTTCGTCGTTACGGATCTTGTCCGCAGCGTCCGACACCACCACCCTCCCCAGAGAAAGCACCACCGCGTCGTCGGCCACGGAGAGGGCGCTGCGCGCGTTCTGCTCCACCAGCAGGACCGATAGGCCCTGCTCGTCGCATAGCCGGCGAAGCAGGGACATGATGCTCGCCACCACCAGGGGCGCCAGCCCTAGCGAAGGCTCGTCAAGCAGCAGGGCCTTGGGCTCGGCCATCAGCGCCCGGCCAACCGCCAGCATCTGCCGCTCGCCGCCCGACAGGGTGAACGCCGGCTTGCCGGCGCGCGGCTCGAGCGGCTCGAAGAGCTCGTATACCCAGGCCATCTTGGCCTGGACATCGATGTCACGCCTCCAGATGGCACCCAGGCGGAGGTTCTCCTCCACCGTGAGCTCCTGGATCACCCCGCGGCCCTCCGGCACGTGTGCAATACCCATCCGGGCGATCTCCTCAGGCGCGCGGCGGAGAAACTCCGCTCCGTCCAGGCTCGCCTTTCCCGAGCCGGCCGGGACCAGGCCGGTAAGCGTACGCAGCAAGGTGGTCTTGCCCGCGCCGTTGGCGCCCAGCACCGCGGTGATGCGCGAGCGCTCCACCGCCAGGGAGACCTCGGATAGGGCGCGCACCGGGCCGTAAGAGGCGCTCAGGTTCTCCACCGTCAGCATGGCAGCTCCTTCATGCCTGCACCTCGTCGCCCAGGTAGGCCTCGGTGACCAGCGGATTCGCTTTTACCTCCGCCGGGGTACCCTCGGCGATCACCCTCCCAAAGTCGAGCACGCTGATGTTGGAGCAAACCCGCATCACCAAGTCCATGTGGTGCTCGACCAGGACGATTCCCAGTTCGCTGGAGAGCTCGAGGATCAGATCCCCCAGCTCTCCCATGTCCTCCTCGGAAAGACCGGAGGCGGGCTCGTCAAGCAGCAGAAAGCGCGGATTGGAAACCAGCGCCCTGGCCAAAGCCACCTTTTTCTGAATTGCGTAAGGAAGCTGCGGCGGGAGTTTGGAGGCATATCCTGCCACCCCCAGGCGGTCCAGCGCGGCCATCGCCGCGGCACGCAGGCGATGCTCCTCGCTGACAGTGGGCCCGGCGCCGATAAGCGCGCGAAGCACCCCCACCTTGGCCAGGGAATCCGCTCCGATCATCACGTTCTCGAGCACGGGCATGCGCGGGAAAAGGCCGAGCCCTTGCAGAGTGCGCGCAACGCCCATGCGGGTTAGCTTCTCGGGGCGCAGGCCATGGACCTTCTGGCCGAAAAAGGTGAGGGTTCCGGAATCCGGCTTTACAAAACCGCACATGACGTTGAAAAGCGTGGTCTTGCCCGCGCCGTTGGGGCCGATCACTCCATGCACCTCGCCAGGGGCGGCCTCGAGGGAAACCCTGTCGAGCGCCACAAGGCCGCCGAAACGGACACTCACCTGGTCGACACTCAGTCCCACTTTGGAATCCATACGCTGATTCTGGCAGACAGAGAGGCTTGCCGGGGCGTCATTGTGACATTTGGCACACTTTTTTCCCACTTCTTCCGGCGGAAGGGGAGGATGGTTGCCTAGTAGGCGTTGGCGAGCAGGCCGCCGTCGACCACGATGGAGGTGCCGTTCACCGAGGAAGCGAGATCCGAGGCCAGGAAAATCACCGCGCGGGCCACCTCGTCCGCGCCGATCAGGCGCTTGGCCGGATAGTAGCCCTCCATCTCGGCACGGGCGGCGGCGGGGTCCGGGGTGCCACGGAAGTACTCCTCGATCATCTCGGTATCCATATCGCCGGGGGCGACGAAGTTCGCGCGTATACCCTCCCGGCCGTAGTCGATGGCGATCGCCCGGGTGAGGCCGGCCACTCCCGATTTCATCGCCGTATACGCGGCCAGGTATCCGTCCCCGGCAAAGGAGAGGATGGAGCCGACGTTGACGATCGAGCCGGGCCTGTGCGCAGCCATGGCGAGGCCGATGAAGCGCCGGCAGGTCCAGAAGGTGGCGTTCATATGCACGCCCATCAGCGCCTCCCACAGCGCGTCGGTGGTCTCGTGCAGGCGCGAGGCGCCGAGTATGCCTGCGTTGTTGACAATGAAGTCCACCCTGCCGAAAGACTCTTCGCAAGCGTCCAGGAGGCCCTCCGCCTCCTGTTGGCGGGTCACATCGGTTCTCAGGCGATGAATGCGCCCCGGCTCCGGCGCCCCCGTGGGGAGTTCGGCCTCATCGAAGCTCCGGGCGGCAGCGACCACGGTTGCCCCTTCTTCAGCGGCTTGGCGCGCTACTTCGTAGCCCAGGCCACGGCTGGCGCCGGTGACCACTCCCACCTTTCCAGCCAGCGTCTTCGAGCCCATCGGCCCTCCCCTCTCCCGGCTGGTTGCCGCCGGATTGCCGTATGGTACCAGGGCGGCAGGTGTGGAGGTGGGGAAAACCCTTACGGGTATATGTTTTGGCTCAACGGAAATCGCGTGACATCGAGCCGACCGGCAGGAAGACGGGCTCCAGGGAGGAGGCAATCACATTGACCACACCCGAGTGAGACTCCACCCTGCCCGCCACGATCAGTGCATCCGCCATGCGAGCGGTCCTCCGGAAGCGCTCCCAGACATCTGGCACCACGATCACGTTGGCCAGGCCGGTCTCGTCCTCCAGGCTGATGAAGGTGGTCCCCTTGGCGGTCCGCGGGCGCTGGCGATGCGTCACCACCCCCGCCACCCTCACCAGGCTGCGGTCCCTGGCGGCCGGGAGGGAGGATATCGGCATCACTCCCGCTCTCTCCATCCCCTTGCGCATGTAGGCGAAGGGGTGCGCCTCGGGGGAGATGCCAAAGGTGGCGATGTCCAAGTAGGTGGACTCCTCGGCCGACAGGGGCGGCAGCTCGGGCGCCTCGTCCCCCAAGGCCATGCCGGGCAGGGAAGGGATCCTGCGGTCGGCCAGGGGCGCGCTGACCCAGACCGCCTGCCGACGCGACAAAGGAGTCATCCCCTCGCGGGCGCCCAACGAGGAGAGCGCTCCCGCCTTGGCCAGGGCCTCCAGTTGGGAGGCCGAGAGCGAGGCCCGCTCTGCCAAGTCGGCCAGACTCGCGAAGGGCGCGGCCTCCGCGATGCGGGTGGCCACCTTCTCGCCGATTCCGCGGATCTGGGCCAGGCCGATGCGCATGGCCGGCCCGGCCCAGGCCGCCTCGATCATCCGGGCCATGTACCCCTTGCCCTCGGGGGGCGAGCCCCAGGCGGGGGCGGCCTCCAGGGTGCAGTCCGAGCCGGAGCGGTTCGCCTCCGGGGCCAGCACCCTCACCCCGTGGCGCTTGGCATCCTCGGAGAGGGTCTCCGGCGACCAGAAGCCCATGGGCTGGGAGTTGATGATGGAGGCGTAGAAGGCCGCCGGATAGTGCAGCTTGAACCAGGCAGAGGCGTAGACGAGGTAGGCGAAGGAGGCCGAGTGGCTCTCCGGGAAGCCGAAGTTGGCGAAGGCCCGCAGCTTCTCGTAGATCTCCTCCGCCACGCCACCGGTAATGCCGTTGGCCTCCATGCCGGCAAAAAGGCGGGCCCGGAGCGCCTCCATCCGCTCGTTGGAGCGCTTGGAGCCCATGGCCTGTCGAAGCTGGTCGGCCTCCCCGGGGGTGAAGCCGGCCACGTCCATGGCCATCTGCATAAGCTGCTCCTGGAAGAGCGGCACCCCCAATGTCTTGGCCAAGGAGCGCTCCAGCAGCGGATGCGCGTAGGTGACCTTCTCCAGCCCGTTGCGCCGCCGGATATAGGGGTGGACCGAGCCACCCTGGATGGGCCCGGGGCGAATGAGAGCCACCTCCACCACCAGGTCGTAGAAGTGGGTGGGGCGCAGCCTGGGCAAGGTGGCCATCTGCGCTCGGCTCTCCACCTGGAAGACCCCCACGGTATCCGCCGCCTGCAGCATCTCGTAGACCTCGTCCTCCTGGGGTATGAGGGCCAGGTCCACCTCCTCCCCGTGGAACTCCCGCACCATGTCCACCATCCGATGCAGGGCCTCCAGCATCCCCAGACCGAGCAGGTCGAACTTGACCAGGCCGGCTATGGCGCAGTCGTCCTTGTCCCACTGCAGGACGCTGCGCCCCTCACGGCGGGCCCACTCCACCGGACAGACCTCCACCACCGGGCGGTCACAGATGACCATCCCGCCGGTATGGATGCCCAGATGCCGAGGTGCACCCTCCAGTTCGGCGGCGAGCGAGGCGACCAGTTCCGGCACCGCCAGCTCCCGGCGATCCTCGGCGGGCAGGGCGTCGGCCAGGCGGCGATGGCGCCCCATCCCTTTTGACCAGGCGTCGAGTACCCCGGAGGTGTACCCGAAGACGCGCCCCACGTCCCGGATGGCAGAGCGGGCACGATAGGTGATCACGTTGGCCACCTGGGCGGCTCGCTCGCGGCCGTAGGTGGAATAGACGTACTGGATGGCCTCCTCGCGCCTGCCGCTCTCGATGTCCACGTCGATGTCGGGCGGGCCGTCCCGCTCCGGGGAAAGAAAGCGCTCGAAGAGCAGCCCCAGGGCGACGGGATCCACGTTGGTGATGCCGAGCGCGTAGCAGACCGCCGAGTTTGCCGCCGACCCTCTCCCCTGGCAGAAGATGTTGCTGCGCCGGCAGAACTCCACGATGTCGTGCACGATCAGGAAGTAGCCCGCAAAGCCCAGCTCGGCGATGATGCGAAGCTCCCTCTCTATCTGGGCATAGGCCCCCGGCACCCTCTCGGCGGCGGGCTCGCCGTAGCGGCCCACCGCTCCGGACATGGCAAGCTCCCGCAGCCAGGAGTCCTGGCTGCGGCCGGCCGGGACCATGGAGTCGGGCAGGCTGGGGGCGACCAGAGAGAGGTCGAAAGCGCACTCCCGGCCCAGTTCGTAGGCGGCCAGCGCCAGGCCCGGGTAGCGGGCGAAGCGGCGATGCTGCTCGGCCGGGGAGCGGAGATAGGCCATCTGGTCGGATGCCAGCCAGGGATCCATCTCGTCCAAGGTGGCGTTGGCGCGTATGGCCGCCACGGTGGCGTGCAGGCGCGCCGCGGCCCGGGTCGCATAGTGGACGTTATTGGTGGCCACCGCCCGCAGGCCCAGCGAGTCGGCTATGCGCACCAGCTCGTCGTTGCGCACCGAATCGACGGGGTCGCCGTGGTCCCAGCACTCGATGACGAAATTCTCCCGGCCGAAGATCTCGGCCAGACGCGCGGCCGAGTAGGCCGCCTGACGGGGACCCCGCGCCATCAGGTCGCCGGCCACCCTCCCCTTGCGGCATCCCGATAGGATCGCCCAGTCCCCACTGTCGAAGGAGGCCAGCTCCTCCAAGGTAAGGGAGAAGACCCCCTTCTCGGTCTTGGCCATCTGCCCCTTGGAGATGGCCACCGATAGAGAGGCATACCCGCGCGGGTTGCGCGCCAGCACCACCAGGTGCTCGCCGGCCGGGTCGTAGACGTTGTCACGCCTGCCCTCGGTGCCGATGGAGAGTTCGGCCCCGAAGACCGTGGCCAGGCCGGTCCCCTTGGCCGAGGCGGCGAAGTTCACCACCCCGTAGAAGCCGTTGTGGTCGGTTATGGCGCATATGGGCAGCCGGGCCGCCAATGCGGCCTCCACCAGCCGACCGGGGCTGGACGCCCCGTCCAGGAAGCTGAAGTTGGAGTGGCAGTGAAGCTCTGCGTAAGGGAGGGGTTCCACTCCTCAAATCTTATCGAACATATGTTCGATTACAACCCGGAAGGCGGCCGACTTCGGCTCCCGGAAGGCGGCGCCCGGCCCGCACCGCTAGTCCAGCGGGCTGACCAGGAGATAACGTTCGTCGGAGATCGGCGATCCCCAGAGCCGCGCGCCATTCAACGGCACCAGGCGGGCCTCGCGCCCGAGCTCGGCAAGCATTCCAGCCGCCCGGGCAGCGGAAATCCCCTCGCCTGTCCACCATCTCCCTTCCACCAGCAAAAGCCTCCCACCCGGGGCGAGCAGCTCCACCCAGCGCCGGAGCGCCTCCAGCGGGTCGGTAAGCGCCCACAGCAGGTGCCGACATAGGACGGCGTCGAAGATGCCGGGCCGGAAGGGCGCATCCGCGGCATCACCGAGGCAGACCTCCACCTCGACCCCGAACCGGGAGGCTTTGGCCCGGGCCGCCGCGGCCATTGCCGCCGAGGAGTCGAGCCCCACCGCCCCATAGCCGCGCTCGGCCAGTAGGACCGAGAGCGAGCCTGTCCCACATCCCAGGTCGGCCACCCTTGCCGGAGCGGGAACCAGCCACCTGAGAAGCAGGTCGGACCATGCCGCGCGCACCACCGGGTCGGCCAACCCGTGATCCGGTTGCTGGTCAAAGGTCGCCGCGAGGGAGTCCCAGCCGCCGTCCATTCCCCTGGTCGCGCTCATGCCCTCAAGGCAGAAAGAGGCCCAGGAAGTCGCGGGCGTCCATGGAGAGCGCCCGGCCGGGATCCCCCATCACCGCCATGACATTGTCCTGCACCCGCGGCAGCCGTTCCAGGTTCGTGCTCAGCTTGGTGGCGACCGCGGCGGCAGCCTCGTCGCGCCTGCGCGGATGCCCCAGGGGATACTCGACCGAAAGCGTCTCGGTGGAGCTCCCGTCCACAAAGCGGACGGTAACGGCATTGGCCACCGAACGCTTGGCGGGATCGAGGTAGTCCATCGAGAATCCCGGATCCTCCACCACTCGCATCTTGGCGCGCAATGCATCAATGCGGTGATCCGCCGCCGCCTCGTCCTCGTAGTCGAGGTGGGAGAGCTTCCCCTTGATCAACCCGACCGCGACGATGTACTCCAGGGAGTGGTCGCGGTCGGCGGGGTTGTTGAGCGGACCGGTCTTGGAGATGATCCTCATCGCCGAGCGTTGGGTGGAGACCTCCACCCTCTCGATCTCCTCCAGGCGCCCCGTGACCTGCGGGTGCAGAGCCACCGCGGCCTCCAAGGCGCTCTGGGCGTGGTACTCGGCCGGATAGGGCACCTTGAAAAGGACGTTCTCCATCACGTAGCTTCCCAAGGGCTGCGCCAACTCGAGGCGCTCGCCGCCCAGATAGGAATCCGAGAAGCCCCAAGTGGGCGCGGTCACCGCGCTCGGGTAGCCCGGCTCGCCGGACACGGCCCGGAGCAAGAGCTCGAGGCCTCGCGCGGCCTGCTCCCCCGCAGCCCAGGACTTGCGCTCGCCGGCGTTGGGGGCATGCCGGTAGCAGCGCAGCGTGGTGCCGTCCACGAAAGCCTGGCTGACGGCGTTGGCGGTTTCGAGCACCCCGGCTCCCAGGAGGCGCGCCGAGGCCGCCGCAGAAGCGATACGCACGTAGGCGACGTGGTCATATCCCCGCTCGTTGAGAGCGCACGACATGGAGAGCACACCCTGGACCTCGTGCGCCACCACCATTGCCGTGCAGAGCTCTGCCACCCTGGCCCCGCCGGGGCGGATCCATGCGGCGGAAAGGATCGCTCCCAGGCTGTCGGATGGGTGTCCCCACTCAAGGGCTAGAAACGTGTCGTTGTAATCCAGCCAGCGAATCAGGGTTCCGTTGGCAAAGGCGGCGCGGAGGGCGGGAAAGTGCAGACGGGTGCCGACAACCGGCACCGCCCCCGGCGCCTCACCACGCAGATGATGCGGATCGACCACGGCCATGGCCCTGTCCACCCCGCCGGCCAGTACCGCACAGCCCAGCGCGTCTAGGAGCGACAGTTCCGCGGTGCGCATGGCCACCTCCGATGGTGGTGGCCCGGCCACGGCATATTCGGCGATCTCGGCGATCACCCGGTCGTAACCGTTCAGCTCCGCTCCTTGCACCTCTCCCCCCTTCCCGGCCCGTGGGCCGGCTACCTGAAGCGGCTCTCCAGCTCGTCGAACTCCTTTTTGCGCACCAGGGCCTGCCGCTCGTCCCAGCGGGCGAGCGGCACCGACTCCGGGTCGAGCACTCCCCTGTCCTTCAACGAAACCAGCACCTGGCGCATCCCGCTGATCGCCCCCTGTAGCGCGGCGTTGGCGTATAGAACGAAGGCGAAGCCGCTCAGCTCGTCCATCGGCACTAGCGGCGTCTTCCCCCCTTCGACAAGGTTGGCGACCATTGGCACTCCGGGAAGCAGCCCAGGCAGGGCGACAAGCTCCTCCTTGCTCCGGGGCGCCTCGATGAAGACGGCATCCGCACCCGAGCCCACGTACGCGCGGGCGCGCGCGACCGCCGCCTCGAGCCCCTCGGTCGCAGCGGCATCGGTGCGGGCGATTATCACCAGGTTCGGGTCGCTGCGCGCCTCGGCGGCTGCGGAGATCTTGGAGGCGGCCTCCTCGGGGTCGATGACCTCTTTGTTCTCGAAGTGCCCGCACCGCTTGGGGAAGCGTTGGTCCTCGAGCTGGATGGCGCTGGCCCCGGCCCGCTCCAGCCGGCGCACGGTGCGCATCACGCCTATGGCGTTGCCGAATCCCGTGTCGGCGTCGACGACCAGGGGCAGGGCTACGGCGTCAGCGATGGCCTCGGTGTGCGCCACCAGCTCGTCCAGCGTCACCAGACCGATGTCGGGTACGCCGAGAAAAGTGTTGGCAATTCCGGCCCCGGTTACATATACCGCTTCGAAGCCACATTCCTCCACCACTCTGGCGGCCAAGGCGTTGGCAGCCCCGGGCAGCAGCACCGGATCGGCAATTCTCGCCATCCTCTCGCGCAGGCGGCGGCGCATCTCAGTGGCTCGGCTGGTGCCCATCTCCCACCTCCTCGGCCCGTCGGTTTGGACGCGAGCTTACCCGCAGAGGCGCGCGGGCTCCCAGTCGCCTACTCAGTCGTAGACCGCCTCCAGGTGCCAGCGGGATGTCTCGACCAGCACCAGGACCATCACTCCGCCGTCCAGCCGGAGCTGAAGGCGGGCCAGACGGCGGCTGCGCGCCGGGTCCCACCACCTCTCCGTCATCGGCCAGGGGCCGACGAAGGAAGCCACCCGCCGGGCGGGTTCGAAGACGCCCGGCACTTCCAGCGAGGCCGGCTCGGCCGACAAGCGGCCCGAGGGCGAGACCGCCAGCGAGGAGCCGTTCCCGTCGAGCAGGGCGGCCGCCAGCGGCGGGTCGAATACCTGAGCGGGGGCCTCACCGCCCATCCTTCCAGGCCAGGGGGCCTCGCTGAGCCGGGGAGGGGAGGAGGAGAAAAGGTCCATCCTCCAGGAAGCAAGCCGGAACTGGTCACGCGGAGACCTGCCCTCGGCGGCGCGGGGCACCCGTACCGAATCCGGGCCCAGCCTGGCCCGGACACGCTCCACGGAGCGCATCACCCTCTCACCTGGCCGGGAGGGCAGCGAGTAGAAGTCGAGCTGCTCCGAGGGGGAGTTGGTCGACTGCAGCACCACCACGTCGCAGCGGATCACTCCTGCCGAAGGCGGCTCGCGGCCCGGCCCCGGGGTGTGTGTGGTCCAAGCGTCCAGCTGCCACCGCGCCCAGGAGACCAGGAACGGGAGCGAGATCGGTACGTTGCTCGACCAGACGCGCGAGATCGACTCGGCGTTCTCGGTCTCGAAGGAGATGCGCACCGAGAGTGGGTACTCGCCCCTCCGTTCCAAGGAGGAGAAGAGATCCACGGCTCCGGCCCGCATGGAAAAGACGATGCTCTCGGCCAGGTAGGCCGGGGGGTCGAACTCAATGGCTGCGCTCGACTCCTCACGGGCCTCCCGTGCGGACAGGCGTCTGGGGTCCACCCCCATGGCCAGGTCGAAGGCATTGACCCCGAAGACACCGAAACGCTCGGCCAGCAGCCTGCGCGGCAGGGCGGCCAGGTCGCCGACGCGCTTTATCCCGGCGTCGGCAAGGGTGGCAACCTCCTCCCCTCTCCCGAAAACACCGATAGGGAAGCCGGCCAGAAACTCCCTGGATGCCCCGGGGGCGACGGCCACCCCGTAGCGGGATGCCGCCTTGGCCGCGAACAGCCCGTCGGCCACCCCCAGGGAGTACCAGCGGCCCGAAAGCCCTTCGGCACGCACACCGACCAGACCGGGCCGGGAGGGCAAGGCCGGCCTCCAGTCGTGCAGGTGGGCCTCCCCCTCCAGCTCGAGGGCGTCCAGGGCGGCGATGACTTTGGCGAGCAGACTCTCCTCGCCACCGAAGTAGGCGGCAGGGCCGCGGACCTCGAAGGCGCAACCGCCGCCGGCGAAGACCTCCACCTCGGGACAGAAGGTCTCCAGCAACGCGGCCACCTTCTCAAAGGCCCTGCCCTCGATCTCCGGGTCCTCCTCGATCAGGCCCAGGCCGGAGGACTTCTGCAAGGCGGCGGGAACCCGCTCCCCCGTCGCCACCCCCGCTCGGGTGGCCGCCACCGTGGCGGTCACCACCCTGCCCCGGCCGACCACCGCGGCCTGCGCCTCGGGAGGGATCCCCCTGGCGATGAAGGGCCAGGCCGGAGCGAAGAGGACCAGGGTGCGCGGAGAGGGGGCGGGAGCGAAAAGTTCTCCCTGCCCTCGGGCGTTGCGCCGGCGCCCACTCATGGCGCCACCAGGCGTGCGGTATGCCCCGGCGCCCTCTTGCTCGCACCCACCTCCACCACCACGCTGCGGGAGCCAAGCGGATCCAGCGGCTCGGAGGTCCAGAGCGAGCCTCCGGCAAAGAGCGAGAAGTCGCTCCGCTCCGGCCAGGCCGGGCGGCCGGAGCGGGAGAAGACGATCAGCACGGACCGCTCCCGCCTGGTCTTCTCAACCAGGCGGCGCGCACGGACCGCATCCCGCAGGGGCCCCATGACCACCAGGTCGAAGCCGTCCAGCATGACCGAGGCGACGCCGGCGGCCTCCTGCGCCGGGCACTGGACCGTAACCACCCTGCCCAGATCCACCCCCAGGCCGGCTGCTGCCGCATAGCCGAGGTGCTCGAGCCCCACGACGGCGGCCCAGCTGCCCTTGGAGGTCGGCAGGGAGAGCAGGGAGAAAAGCAGCGTCGTCGCCCCGCTGCCGGGCATGCCCCCGATAAGCCCCACCGACCCCCGGCGCAGATAGGAGCCGGGAAAGAGCGGCTCCAACCAGGAGGAAACCTCCATGGTCTGGCCGGCCGCAAGGGCCTGGGGGGCTGTGATGGATCTGAGATCGGCGAGGGCCAAATTCCCCATGGGCTAATTATATCGAACATATGTTCGATCACCTAGATCCGGCGCGCAAAAGGGCCGGGGTCCATCGGAAGGTCAGGGCGAAGGGAAACGGCCGGCCCGGGTTTCCCCGGAACCGGCCAGGCCGAAACCGGTCTCCGACCAAGCCGAGGGCCTCATGCAGCGTGCCGGCACGCCCGGGCCGCGTGACACGGCAGGTCCTCGGCTCGGATTGGGCTCCTTGACTCCGCGGGAGGTGGGTCCACCTTTCGGCCAACCCCAGGACGGCAAAGATGTCGAGTCTTAGTCCCCGGCGGTGGGCTGGCGAACCTCCACTGAGATAGGCAGGCCGTTGCGCACGCTTTCGGTCACCACGCAGAAGTCCTCGAAGAGATCCAGGCAACGGCCAAGTCGGGAGATGTCGCCTTCCAGTTCGGGATCGATGGCCACCGCGATCGAGCCCACCCTGAGGCGGCCCTTCTCGTTCCTGGTCATGGTCACGGTGGCCGTGGTCTTCAGGCTCTTGACGTCCACCCTCGACTTGCGCAGGCAGAAGAGGAGGCTGGCCGAGAGGCAGTTGGCGACCGCGGATGCAAGGACCCGGGAGGCATTGGGGCCGTTCCCCTCACCTAGGGGCACCGGCTCGTCCATGAATAGCTCGGGCTCCCCCTCGGGCTCGAAGCTGACCGCGAAACGATAGCCATCCAGTAGCTCGAGGTTCACCTCGAAGCTCATCGGCTCTGACTGCTCCTCAGTCGCCATCTCAGCTCCTATCTCGCCACCCTGTTGACACGGGCGTCACCCGACGGCCGCACAGGCCGTCAAACAAAAGGTAGTAAACCCGAAGCTGGTTCCACAATTCCTCCTGCGCGCTCAGGCGACCGAGGAGGCTGCCGTGCCGAAGCTACCCCACATCCTGGCGTACATCCCGCCTGCCTCGAGCAGCTCCTCGTGAGAGCCCACCTCGATGATTCCTCCGTCACGCATAACCACGATGCGATCTGCCATGGCCGCGCTGGGCAGTCGGTGCGCGACCATGACCGAGGTGCGCCCTCCGGCCACCACCCGCATGGCATCGGCCACCTTGCGCTCGGTGGCCAGGTCGAGATTGGCCGTCGCCTCATCCAGAAGCAAGAGGGCGGGTGACGCAAGGTAGGCGCGCGCCAGTGCGATGAGCTGGCGCTGGCCCGCCGAGAGCGCCCTGCCTCTCTCGCTCACCTGGTAGCCGTACCCCCCAGGCAGCCTGGAGATAAAGTCGTGCGCACCGACCGCGCGGGCGGCAGCCTCGATCTCGGCCGGGGTGGCGTTGTCGACGGAGAAGGCGATGTTCTCGGCGACGCTGGCCGAAAAGAGGAAGGGCTCCTGGGGGACGTAGGCGATCTGGCGACGATAAGCCTCCAGGTCCAAGCGCCGGAGGTCCACCCCGTCCACCAGGACCACCCCGGCAGTGGGGTCGTAGAACCGGGCCAGCAGCTTGACAACCGTGGTCTTGCCTGCGCCGGTCTCACCCACCAGGGCGACGGATTCGCCGGGGTGGAACTCGAAGTCGAAACCGTCCAGGGCCAAGGGGGCGCCGGGCGCATACCCGAAGGAGACCCCTTGGAAGCGAATCCTGCCGGTGATCCTGCCGGGATCCACCGGTGCCTCGTCCTGGGGTGTACTCACCGGGGTGCGCATCAATTTCCCCACCTGGCTGATGGCCACCTGAGCCTGCTGCCACTGGTCGAAGGTCTGGGAGAGCTGCTGAATCGGCGAGAAAAGCTGATCGATGTAGAGCGTGAACGCTATCACCGCGCCTACAGCGATCCGGTGGCGCGCCACCAGGCTTGCGCCCACACCCAGCACGGAGGCCGAGGCTACGTCCGAGAGGAAGAGCACGAAGGGAAAGTAGATGGCCACCAGGCGCTGGGCGCGAACCCGAGCGTCGCGATAGCCGCGGCTCAGCGCGGAGAACCTCTGGTTGTTGCGGCTCTCCCGCCTGAAGGCCTGGGTGACGCGCACACCGGACAGACCCTCGGCAAGGTTGGCATTCACCGCCGCCACCCGCTCGCGAGCCACGCGATAGGCACGCTGGGAGCTGCGCTGGAACCAGACGGTTGCAACGGCGAGCGGGATCAGCACCCACAGGGCGGCAAGCGTCAGCTTGGCGTTGGCGACCAGCATCACCCCCGCCACACCCACGAAGCTGAGGACGTTGACCAAGGCGTTGGTGATCCCCGTCTGAAGCAGGTTGGAAAGCGCGTCCGGATCGGTCGTCATCCGGGTGAGGATACGGCCGCTCATCTCGCTCTCGTAGTAGTCCATGCCCAGCCGGGCCAGGTGGGAGAAGATGCGCAGGCGCATTGCGTAGAGGGCGCGCTCGGCGGTGATACCGGTCACCCTGGACTGCGCCCACACCACCAGCCAGTCCACCAGGGCCACAGCGAGATAAGCCGCCGAGGCGAGCACGATCACCGCCGACGCCTTGGCGCCGACCCCGCGGTCGATCCCGATGCGCACTAGCGAGGGTCCCGCCAAGGAGAGCACGGTATCGGCCGTCAGCAGCGCCAGGCCCAGCAGTAGCCCTCGGCGGAAGGGCCTGAGGAAGCGGGCGAAAGAGAAGGAGGTGGCTGGTGCGGTCACCGCAGCCTCGTCCACCTGGGGCAGGCGGGACTCCTCGGGCAGGCGCTCGAGCGCCGCGAGCAGCTTGGGGGTGGCGGACAGTGCGGCACCCATCGGGCCGCCTCTTCCTCCACCTCCACCTCCGAGACTGACCATGGCCATCTGAGCCGGAGCGATGGAATGGACGCGGGCGGGTGCGGCCGGGATCGCATCCAGGCCGTCGGCCTCCTCGGCCAAGGCGTCCCCCTCGCTGTCCATCAGCGCCCTGAAGACCGGGCTGGTCTCGGCCAGCTCCTCCTGGGTCCCCTGGGCGACCACCTTGCCGCCCTCGAGCACAACGATCGTATCGGCCAACTCAAGCGTGGAGCGGCGGTGGGCGATCAGCAGGACAGTCCGGTCGCGCGCGAAGCGCTTTATCGATGCGTGAATGGCCGACTCGGTGACCGCGTCGACCGCCGAGGTGGCGTCGTCGAGTACCAGGATCTCCGGCTCGGATACAAGCGCCCTGGCCAGAGCGACACGCTGGCGCTGGCCACCGGACAGGGTGATGCCGGCCTCCCCTACCGTCGTCTCGAATCCCTCGGGGAGGGCTTCGATGAAGCCCTTCGCACCGGCCATTTCCGCCGCACGCTCGATCTCCTCCCGGCTCGCGCCGGGCCGACCGTAGGCGATGTTGGCGGCGATCGTGTCGGAGAAGAGGAAGCTCTCCTCGAAGACCACTCCGATCCTCTTGCGCAGGTCGGCGAGCTTCAGCCGGCGTATGTCGACTCCCCCGATGCTCACCGCACCGCCACTCACGTCGTAGAAGCGGGGAAGCAGTAACGCCAGTGTCGACTTGCCCGAACCTGACCTGCCCACCACCGCGGTCACCCTGCCCGCTTCGACCACCAGGTCGAGGCGGTCCAGCACCTTCCTGGCGGGCTGATAGGCAAAATCCACGCGGGAGAAGACCACGTCACCGGAGGGGAAGGAGGTGAGAGGGTCGGCGGGATCGGTAACCAGCGGGTTGGCGTCCAAAAGCTCGAATATGCGCTCCGCACCAGCACGCGCCTGCTGGGAGAAGGCGATCAGCGTGCTGAGCTGGCGGATCGGGGCCTGCATCTGGGTTATGTAGGAGAAGAAGACCAGGAAGGTTCCGATGGTCAGATGCCCGTGCAGGGCGAGATAGCCGCCGATCAGCAGAACCAGTGCCTGGACGATCCCGGGGATGGCCGAAAGGGTGGAGCTCAGGCCCGCCTGCAGTTTGATGAGGCGCACCCGCGCCTGGAACAGGTCGAGCGCCGCGGAGGCAAGCCTATGGATCTGCGCCCCCTCGCGTCCAAAGCCCTTCACCACCCGGACTCCGGCGATGGACTCCTCGGCAACGGTGACGACCTCGCCCTCTTTCTGCTGGGCGTCGTAGCTGGCGGGGAAGACCCGGGACCGCAGCGAAATCGAGACAATCGCTAGCAGCGGCAGTGCCAGGGTCTCCACCAGCGCGAGCGCCGGCGAGAGGATGTACATCACCACCAGCGAAACGGCCATCATCACCAGGTTGCCCACCATGAGCGGGAGGAAGGAGAGGAGCCCCTGCACCAGACCGATATCCGCGTTGGCCCGGGAGACCAGCTGACCGGTCTGCAGCTCGTCATGGCGCGCGAAGTCGAGGCGCTGGAGGTGACTGAAGATCCGCTCGCGCAGATCATGCTGCACGTCGAAGGCCAGGCGGCCTCCGAAGTAGCGGCGCAGGAAGGAGAGGCCGAAGCTGGCCAGGGCAATGGCCACGATCACTGCGACATAGGGGCCCGCCGTCGCCTTGTGCGCAACCATGACCCGGTCGATGATGTCCCGCTCGACCAGCGGCACCGCCACTCCGGTGAGCATGCCCACGACGGCGGTGGCCGTTGCGAGCACCACCGACAGGCGCTTGGCCAGAACCACAGCGCCAAGCCGGCGCACCCATCCGGGTTTGGAAGGTGCCGGGTTGGGCGCGCTCATCTGCACGAAGGGCCGCCGCGCACCATCTCCTTGGCAGGCCAGCTCAATTGAATCATCGTCGTCTTTCCGCTCGGGAAGCCGGCAAAGCCGGCGCCGATTGCCATGGGCTCTTCACGTCCGGCTGCACCGGCGTCCGGCGCCCAAGCATTAACCGCTCGGGGGCTCCTTCAAATTCCTATTCGGGTGCGCAGAGCCCGCAACGCGCGATTGCCCGCCGACTCCCGATAAAGGTCCGAAGCAGCCTCCAACTCCGCCAGTTCCTCGCGAGAGAGCTCGATATCGGCCGAGGCCGCATTCGATTCCAGCTGAGCGACCGATGACGCCCCCGGGATGGCAACCACATTGGGGTGGGATACGACCCAGGCCAGGGCGATTTGGGCCGAAGTGGCATCATGAGCCTTGGCCACACGGTCCAGACTCGCCAGCAGCGGCTGCATACGCTCCAGCGCGTCCGGCGCGAAGTGGCGGTTCATACGCCGGATGTCGCGGGGACGGTTGGAGCGGCCGTACTTCCCCGAGAGCACGCCCTGCTCGATCGGCGAGTAAGCGATCACCACCTTGGAGTTGGCAAGGGCATAGGGAAGATGCTCGGCCTCCGGCCGGCGCTCAACGAGCGAATAGTGAACCTGGTTGGAGACAATTGGCGCCTTGGTGAGCCGATCCAGGCGATCCCAGGAGGCGACCGAGAAGTTGGAGACGCCCACCGACCTCGTCATCCCCCGCTCCACCAGGCCGTCCAGCGCTGGGGCCAGACGCTCGAGCCGATCAGCGGGATTGGGGAAGTGCACCTGGTAGAGGTCGATCGCCTCCACTCCCAGTCGCTCCCTGCTCTTGGCGCAGCGCGAGGCGGCGTATGCCGGGGAATAGGAAAACGGCACCAACTTGGTGGCAATGACTGCACCACTTGGGACCTGGGAGAGTACGGAGCCGATAATCCGTTCGGATGCTCCAAAGCCGTACATCTCGGCGGTGTCGATCAGATTGACGCCCAGTTCGAGCGCTCGTTCGATAATCCTCTTGGCGGTGTCGCCGGCATAGTGGGCACCATAGTTCCACTCCCTGGAGCCAAACTGCCAGGTACCCAGGCCAACGACTGACGCCCGGGCCGAACCCAAGTCGACATATCGCATAGCTCCATGCTATTGCGACTCGGGCCGGCTCGCCTTGTGCTCCATTGCCGGTGCGAGGTTCGCCTTACTTGGGCGGCATCCTAAGCGCGCCGTCCAGGCGGATTACCTCTCCGTTCAGGTACCCGTTGCGCACGATCTCGCCCACCATGGAGGCGAAATCGTCGGGTACGCCGAGACGGTGCGGGAATGGTACGCCCGCCGCCAGCAGCTTGCGGATCTCCTCGGGAAGCTGGCCCAACAGCGGAGTGTCCATGATCCCCGGGGCGATGGTCACCACGCGGATGCCGACGGCCGCCAGATCGCGTGCGGCCGGAAGGGTCAGTCCAACGATGCCGCCCTTGGAGGCGGAGTAGGCGACCTGGCCGATCTGCCCGTCGAAGGCCGCGATGGAGGCGGTGTTCACCACGACGCCCCGCTCACCGTGCTCGAGCGGTTCCACCCGGGACATGGCCTGGGCAGACAGGCGCAGGACGTTGAAGGTGCCGATCAAGTTGACGCGGATGACCCTCTCGAAGGAGTCCAGGCTGTGCGGCGTGCCGTCCTTTGCGATGGTGCGCTCGCCAACGCCGATGCCGGCGCAATTCACGGCGACCCTGAGCGGGGCCCGGGAGGCAGCCAGTTCCACCGCGGCCTGCACCTCGGTGGCATCGGCGACGTCGGCAACCACGTAGGTTGCCAGCTTCCCAAGCGATTCGGCCATGGCCTTGGCGCGCGCCTCGTCCCGGTCGACGAGTGTGCAGAAGGCGCCCGCCTCGACGAGCATCCTGGCGGTCGCAGCTCCGAGCCCGGAAGCGCCGCCTGTGACAATTGCTGATGAGCCGCTTATATTCATGCCCTCGACTCTAGGCTGCGGCGAAGCCGGCGGCCAGGCCATTGGCAATTTGCAGGCGGCTCCCGCCCTACTTGGAGGCAATCATACGGGCGGCCGCATTGGCGAGGGAGTCGGCCATCTCGTTGTAGGTGTCGCCTGAGTGGCCCTTCACTTTGACAAAAACCAGCCCCTTGCGAGCCTTGAAATGGTCGATGACCGGGCGCCACAGGTCCAGGTTGGCCACCGGGCCTCCACCCGCCGTTCTCCAGCCGCGGCGTTCCCATCCAACCCACCACTTCTGGTTGTAGCAATTGACGACGTAAGCGGAGTCGGAGTGAACCCGCAGCTCCCCCGTGAGGGTGTCCAGCGCCCGCAGCACCGCAAAGAGCTCCATGCGCTGATTGGTGGTCTGGCGCTCGCCACCTGAATCGCTCTGCCCACCGGGCACCAGCCAGGCCCATCCACCTGGACCCGGATTGCCCAGGCACGCGCCATCGGTGTAGACGTCCATCTGCCTCCCGCCTTCGTTCGCCGCCTTTGCAGCCTATGCCCCCGCCCTGGGGCTCTACCGCCTCCTCCAGCAGCGGAGAACACGAAGCCGACATTGGTAACAAAGGGTGCGAGAATATACGTATGATCATTGACGGCTTCTCGCACCAAATTCCCGACATCGATCCCGAGGAGACCTCGGAGTGGGTCGACTCCTTCCACTCGCTGGTCGAAGGCAAGGGCCGCTCGCGGGCAACTTACATTCTCATGCGCCTCTTGGAGGCGGCCCGGGCGAACCAGGTCGGCTTCCCCGCCACGGTCTCCACCCCCTACATCAACTCCATCCCCGCCGAAGCCCAGCCGTGGTTCCCCGGCGACGAGGAGATGGAGCGCCACATGCGCCGCTACATCCGCTGGAATGCGGCCGTGATGGTAACCAGGGCCAACATCAAGTCCGACGGAATCGGCGGCCACCTGGCAACCTACGCCAGCTCCTCGGCCCTCTACGAGGTCGGCTTCAACCACTTCTTCCACGGCAAGTCGGCGGGCGGCGCCGGTGACCAGGTCTTCTTCCAGGGGCATGCCTCACCGGGGATCTACGCCAGGGCCTTCGTCGAGGGACGCCTCGACGAGAGTCAGATGGACAACTTCCGCATGGAGACCGCCGGCGGAGGGCTCTCCTCCTACCCGCATCCCCGCTCCATGCCCGAGTTCTGGGAGTTCCCCACCGTCTCCATGGGTATCGGCCCCCTTACCGCGGTCTACCAGGCCTACTTCAACCGCTACCTGATGAACCGCAAGCTTCACGACACCTCGGCATCCAAGGTTTGGTCCTTCGTCGGCGACGGGGAGTTCGACGAGCCCGAGACCGTCGCCGGCCTGGGGCTGGCCGGCCGGGAGAAGCTCGACAACCTGATCATGGTGGTCAACTGCAACCTGCAACGCCTGGACGGGCCGGTCCGCGGCAACGGCAAGATCATCCAGGAGCTCGAGGCGACTCTGCGCGGAGCCGGGTGGAACGTCATCAAGGTCATCTGGGGCAGCGGCTGGGACGAGCTGCTCGCCCGGGACGTGGACGGCGTGCTTCTCAACAAGATGAACTCCACCTGCGACGGCGACTACCAGAAGCTGGCCACCGAGTCAGGGGCTTATATCCGCGAGCACTTCTTCGGGCCCGACCCCCGGCTGCGCCGGATGGTGGAGCACCTCTCGGACGAGGATCTCCAGCGCCTCCCGCGTGGCGGGCACGACTACAAGAAGCTCTATGCAGCGTACAAGGCGGCTGTCGAACATACCGGGGCGCCCACCGCGATACTGGCCAAGACGGTCAAGGGCTGGACACTGGGCACGGCGATCGAGGCCCGCAATGCGACCCACCAGATCAAGAAGATGACTTCCGAGCAGATGATGAAGCTGCGCGACACCCTGCATCTGACCGAGGAGATCCCCGACTCGGCCTTCGAGGGCAAGCTTCCTCCGTATCACCGCCCCGCCCCGGGAACGCCGGTGTACGAGTACATGCTCCAGCGCAGGCGGCAGCTGGGCGGGAGCCTGCCGGAGCGCATCGCGCATCGCAACCCGATCCAGGATCCAAACCCGTCCGCCTTCGAGGAGTTCTTCGCCGGCTCGGGCAAGATACAGGTCTCAACTACCATGGCCTTCGCCAAGCTCTTGCGCAATCTGATCCGCGACCCCGCGATCGGCCAGCGGGTGGTCCCGATCATCCCTGACGAGGCGCGAACGTTCGGCCTCGAGTCGCTGATCAAAGAGGTGAAGATCTACTCCTCCCAGGGGCAGCGCTACACCCCGGTGGACGCCGGCCTCCTGCTCTCCTATGAAGAAGGCGCAGAGGGGCAGATTCTCGAGATGGGCATCACTGAGGCGGGCTCGACGGCGATGCTGCAGGTCTCGGGCACCAGCTACTCCACCTTCGCCTGCCCGACCATCCCCTTCTACATGTTCTATTCAATGTTCGGCTTCCAGCGCACCGGTGACCAGATCTGGGCCGCCAACGACGCCAGGGCGCGCGGCTTCCTGATGGGTGGCACGGCGGGCCGCACGACACTGATGGGAGAGGGCACCCAGCACAACGACGGCCAGTCGCTCCTGCTCGCCTCGGCTATTCCCTCTATGCGCATCTACGATCCGGCCTTCGCCTACGAGATGGCAATCGTCATCCAGCACGGCATCCATCAGATGTACGGGGAGCCCCAGCGTGACGAGATGTACTATGTCACGCTTTATAACGAGAACTACACCATGCCGGCCGTGCCGGCCGGGGTTCCGATAGAGCAGTTGAAGGCGGATGTGATCAAGGGGATTTACCGCTTCGCGCCCTACGGCGAGGTCTCGGCCACGGGCTCCGAGACCGCCGCCCGCGCGACCATCCTCTTCTCGGGAACCGGCTGGAAAGCCGCCGTCGGGGCCAAGGAGTTCCTGGAGTCCCGCTATGGCGTCGCCACCGAGCTCTTCTCGGTTACCTCCTACCAGGCGTTACGCGATGACGCTCTAGCGGCCGAGCGCCACAACAGGCTCCACCCCGGAGCCGAGGCGCGCAGCGCTCACGTCACCAACGTTCTCGGCGGAGGCACCGGACCGATCGTCGCGGTCACCGACTATATGAAGGCAGTCCCCGACCAGATCGCGCGCTTCCTAGGCCATCGCAACTTCATCCCACTGGGGACCGATGGCTTCGGGCGCTCCGATACCAGGGACAACCTGCGGCGCTATTTCGAAGTTGACACAGCTCATCTGGTGGTCGCAACCTTGTCAGCGCTCGTCGCAACCAAGGATATCGGGGCGGATGCAGTCGAAGAAGCGATCGCCTACTTCGGCATCGATCCCGAAAAGAGTGATCCCGCTAGAGCCCTGTAAACCCAAGAGCCCTGTAAACCCAGAGGTGCCGGTCGGATAGCTTGTCTGCGTCGGCCGGCCACATCCGGTTGCCGCCGACAAGCACCATCTCCCCGATGGTAACATGACCGCAATCTCGCGCATATTGGCGCCCCGTACACTGTCGGGAGAATGGATTTGAAGAGCGCTCAGACCTCGTCGTTAAACGAACTTCGGGGAACGGACACTCGCAACATGAGGTGGACGCCCCGAAGGGGTGCCGTAATGGCGGCGTCAATTGCCGCCGCCAGGGTTGCCTTCGGCTATCTATTCGGCCACCTAGTGGTAGCGCAGATGGGATACACGCCCTTCTATGCGCCCTACAAGACTGCTAGCCGAAGCATTTGGGCGCTTTTATTCGATCGTTGGGATTCGGCGTATTACCTCGCGATCTCAACCACGAGCTATCCGGCCAACCGGCCTTATTGGGCTCCCTTCTTCCCCGGCTATCCGCTTCTTGTACGCCTCTTTAACCTTCTCACGGGTCACATCTTTCAGCTTGCTGCAGCGGCGGAAATCGTGAGCGGTGCGACCTTTATCGCTAGCAGCGCAGTCATGTACCTGGCTGTACGACGATTTAAAGACCACCGCTTCGCCACTTATACGATCCTTTTCTACGTACTTTATCCTACTTCTTTATTCTTCTTCTCACCTTACCCGGAATCGCTAGTAGTCCTCGAAATTAGCCTGGTGTTGCTATTACTCGATGGGAAGCACTTTGTGTGGGCGTCACTCGTGGCGGGGTATGCCTCCGCGACCTCGCTTCTCGCCTTAGCTGCGACTGCCGCGGTAGTCGTAGTTATGCTTATCAATCGGCGACCCTTGTGGCGCGTGCTGGTGGCGTCAGTCACCGCCACCTCCGGTCTGCTTGGCTACATGTACTTTCTTTACCAGCGCTTCGGTAACCCAATAATGTTTGTGTATGCGCAAAAGCATTGGAGCCGAAGCGCAAACTTCCCCTGGTGGGGAGTCTTCGAAAACTTTTTTGCGTTTTCACAACTCGGGGTAAACTCTCCCGGCAACCCCACGCGCACCAACATCGACGTCGTTTGGATGTTAGATGATGCAGCGGCGTTAGTGGCGCTTATCTTGTTCGTCTTTGTTGCATATAAGCTGTACCTGCTGGCAAAGCGAAGAGCCTTCGTAACTTCTGAAACATTACGTCTCATTCCATGGGGCATTGTCTTCGTTATCGCTGTCCTGATACCGGTTTCGTCTTCGATATATCCTTACGGACGAGCAATGTACTCCACCGAAGCCGAAGCTAGGCTGCTGAGCGTTTGCGTTCCCCTGTACCCGGTCGCCATCGCGTTTTTTAAGCGGTTACGGATTCCCGTACCCCTGATTCTGTTTGCGAGCTCGGTTGGGATGGTGGGAGCCCAGATAATGTTCAACAGAGGTTTCTGGCTTACCTGAAGGTCCTCGCTCACGGTTACGCTCGAAATCGAACGGACCCCGAGTGAAAGCGTGAAGCCGCAGATGCCCTTCGTACTTGCCCAGGACCCCGACGCCGACGAGCTCCTCGGAAGCTCACCACTTGCACTGCTGATCGGGATGCTGCTGGATCAGCAGATACCCATGGAGAAGGCGTTCCGCGGGCCCAAGGCGCTCCAGGAAAGATTGGGTGGGAGCCTGGACGCGGCCACCATCGCCTCGATGGACCCCCTCGAGCTGGAGGCGGCCTTCTCCGCCAAGCCCGCCATCCACCGCTTCCCGGCGGCCATGGCCAAGCGCACCGCCGATCTTTGCAGGACCGTGGCCGAGCAGTACGGGAACCGGGCCGAGCGGATCTGGACCGAAGCCGCCAACGGTGAAGATCTTTTCGGCCGCTTGGCCGCACTGCCCGGTTTCGGCCCTGACAAGAGCAGGATCTTCCTGGCGCTCTTGGGCAAGCAGGGCGGCCTGCAGCTTCGGGGCTGGCGCGAGGCCTCGCACCCCTTTGGCGAGCCGGGTACAGCCATGAGCGTTGCCGACATCATCGACGATGAGACTCTCGCCGCGGTCAGGGCCTTCAAGAAGGAGATGAAGGCGGCTAAGGCGGCGGGTGCCAAGTGAGCCGCTTCCAGATGGCGGATCGCCGCCTTTATCTCTGCATCGGCCTTAGGCCAAACCTGGAGGAGATCGTGCACGCCGCCGTCGCCGGAGGGGTGGACGTCGTCCAGCTGCGGGAGAAGGTGGCCGAAGCGGTGCCGATAATGCGCGCCGCGGAGGAGCTGAAGGCGATCTGCGCCGCCGCGGATGTTCCCTTCTTCGTGAACGACCGGGTGGATGTGGCATACGCCATCGGCGCCGATGGAGTGCATCTCGGACAAGGCGACGTGCCTCCGTCCATCGCCCGCCGGATGCTCGGGGACGAGGTGCTCATCGGTCGCTCGACCCATGTGCCCGAAGAGCTGGAAGCGGCCCTTACCGAGCCGGTCGACTATCTCTCCGCCGGCCCGGTGGAGGCAACGCCGACGAAGCCGGGGCGGCGCGGTACCGGACTCGACTACCTGCGGTTCGCCACCTCGCGCTCCCCTGTCCCCGTCTTCGTGACCGGCGGGGTCGCTCCCGACAGGATCCCAACACTGACGGCGGCGGGGGCCACCCATTTCGTAGTGGTCCGTTATATCGTGGACGCGCCCGACCCTGAGGCGGCCGCACGCGAGCTGCGCCTTGCCATCGACAGGGAGATGCCGCGAGGGTAGCCGGCGCGCCAAGCTATCCGACCCAGGGGGTCGACCATGTCCGGGAAGTCGCCCCAGGTAGTACTTCCCCAGCGCATCGAGGCGGTCGTCTTCGACGTCGGGGAGACGCTGGTGGATGAGACAGGGCATGGTCCCTCCTTGCCGAAGCGGCCGGCTTGAGGGCCTTCACGCTCTTCGCCGCCGTTGGAGCCCTCATCGCTCGGGGCGAGGATCATCGCAAGGTGGGGGAACTGCTGGCCACGGCCAAGCCGCCGCTTTCCTGTCCCATAGAGGCCCGGGATTTCTACCCGGACGCTCTCGCGTGCCTTACCCGGCTCGCAGGAGCGGGCTACCGGATTGGAATAGTGGGCAACCAGCCGATCGAGGCTAAGGCTGCCCTGCACAAGCTTGGTCTCCCGGTCTCCTTCGTCGTCTCCTCGGCGGGCTGAGGGGTGGAAAAGCCGTTCATGCTCTTCTCTGAGCGGATTGCCGTCGAGTCCGACATCGAGCCCGGTCGGATCGCCTACGTAGGAGACCGGCTGGATAACGACATCCTGCCGGTGATGCAGGCTGGAATATGGGCGGTTTTCATTCGGAGGGGCCCGTGGGGCCATCTTCACGCGCTCAGGACGGAGGCAGGCGTGGCCGACGCGCGTATCGATTCTCTCGCGGAGCTTCTTCCCAGCCCGGATCGGCTCGCGCCAAGGACAAGCTGACAGGACTGGGACCACGGTCTACGAACAGGGAAGACCGTTCCGCTTCCGCTTGCTTTCCCATAACAGGGTCCTGCGCTCTTGGATGGAGTGCCGGCCCGGTGCCCGGTCCAACGACGGCTATCATCCCTGGCCGTAGTTGTCGATCAGCCACCGCCCATGCGGCGCTCGGACGAAGGAGACAGACCAGAAGCCAACAGGGTTTCCCGCCGATGGCGCCTGGCTCTCGGAGAAGGTACAGAGCACCGTGGCCTTGGTCGTCGTCCGGGCTCCCCCTTGGCACCTGACTGCGGAGAAGCTTGGCCACGCGGCCGGGCCCCATGCGTGCCAGCTCGTGGCCGAGGCATTGCCGGGGGCAAATGCGGCAAGCACTTGGGGCCTATCTTTGGCATCGATCGCGCGAAACCAGCCCAGGGCCGCCTGCACCGGAGTTCCTGGCACATGCTGAGCGGCGGCCGGGCCGCTCACGGCACCGCTCGCCGATCCGGCTGTGCCACACGCTGCCGCCAGAGCGCCGCAGGCGAAAATTAGGAGAGGCGGCCGCGGACAACCCATGGGCGAAGCTTATCAAATTCGCCTTGGAGCGAACGGGAAGGGCGGAACACGCGCCGGGCTAGCGGCGGATACGGTCCAGCCAGCCGACCAGAAGGGAAAGCACGCGTGGGTCCGCGCGCAAAGACT
>JAJZLQ010000148.1 GCA_021850605.1 Actinomycetes bacterium | reverse complement strand
TTTCGAGGCGATCAGCTTGCGCTCGATGGTCTCCTTTTCGTACCGGGGCAAGCAGCGCGTAGCTTGCCCTTACGCCATCGTTTTCCGGTGGGCGAATTGGTATCTGCTGGCCAAGGAGGAGGGCTCTGATACCGCCAAATCCTTTCGCGTCGATCTGGTCGAGGGTGCCGTGGAGCGGCTTGGCGCCTCCTGCGAGGTTCCGGAGGGCCTGGACCTAAACCAGATAATCCCCGAAACCCGGACTGCGATCGCCGAGAGCGAGCCACAGGAGGTGGTTGTTCGCTACCCGGCGGCGTTGGCGGAAGTTGTGGAGGGCAATCTGCCGGTCGCGGCTACTTCGCTGCGCGACGACGGATGGGTCACCTCCACGCTTAGCGTCGGCAGCATGGGCGCCTTCATGCGTGTGGTGGTGGAGTTTTCCGAGGCCATGCGCCTTGTGGGCCCAGCTGCGACAAAGCGCGCGGCAGGGGAGTGGCTGGAGGCCGCCATCGCCGCGCAAAGGGAGGCACGCCCCGAGGCCGGGGAATTGCAGCGACTCGGCCAAGTAGCGAGCGGTGAGGGTATTGCGGGTGGCACGCCCGCCCGAAGGGCCCGCAACCTGACGACCATCGAACAGTTCCGCAAGGTCATGGGGATCCTCCCCTGGCTGTACCGGAACCCGGTCACGACCACCCAGGAGATCGCGCGGCTCTTTTCTATCGACGAAGGCCGTGTCGGAGACCTTTTGGAGCGGGTTGCATGCTGCGGCCTCCCTCCCTTCACTCCGGACCAGCTGATCGAGATCGTGGTGGAGGGTGACGAGATTTCCGCGCGCATCTCGGAGGACTTCGCCAAGGGGCTGGTACTGGGGCAATCCGACCTGTTCGTGATAGCGCTTTCCGCACGCGTCGCGCTCGCATCCGGCGAGTTCGACGGGCGCAAGGATCTGGAGAGCGCGCTTGTGAAGATCTTCGGCAAGGATGCCGTCACGGAGATGGCGGATGCGATTGTCGTCGACATAGAAGGCGAGCGGCATATCGGGGCGCTGCGGGTGGCCATCGAGGAGCAGCGGCAGGTTCAATTCGATTACCTGGCTTCGGGAGAGTCGTCTCTCACCTCGCGCCGTGTCGATCCGTTCGTGGTCTTCTCCGATCGCGGCTTCTGGTACCTGCGGGGTTGGTGCCATCGGTCCGGCGGAGTCCGAAACTTTCGCCTTGACCGGCTGGAGAGCCTGCAGGTCACCGAGGATCGCGCAGTGAGGCAGCCAACCGGCGGGGACCTGCTGACTTCGGTCTTCTCGCTCGAGGAGGGTGAGCTCCTCGCCGGAGACTCGGTGCTGGTCGCTACCGCGCCCGGCAAGGCTTGGCTGCTTGGCGGCGCTCCACGGCAGGAGCTGGACACGAACATCCTGCCGGGCTGGGAGGTGCATCGCCTGCGGGTGCTCTCCTATAGCTGGCTGGCCAAGCTGGCCGGCTCGGCGGGCGGAGAACTGCGCGTTCTCCACCCCGAAACCGCCGTCGAGGCGGTAACGGCCCTCATCGAGGCAATGCGCGATCGCCTGGTCTGAGCGCCCGGCACGACCAAGCTGCAAGGGGCGGTTGACCTCGTCTAACCTGGCATGCGAGATAAGATCGTTGCTCCGGCTGACTTGAGAGAGGTGGAGATGCGTTCCAAGATTGTGCTTGCAGAGACGGTGCATATTACCGGATTCGAAGGCGACATGATCGAGGCCTATTCGGCGAGGTGCATGTCGGACACGCCCACGGGTGGGGTCGTCGTGATTCACCATATGCCGGGATACGATCGCGCCACCAAAGAGATCGCGCGCCGCTTTGCCGAGATGGGCTATAACGCGATCTGCCCCAACCTCCACTACCGTGAGGCGCCGGGTGGGGAACCGGACGACGCGGCAGCCGCCTCGCGAGCCGCGGGCGGAGTTCCCGACGGCAGACTGGTGGGTGATGTCGCAGGCGCGCGCAAATACCTACTCTCCTTGTCCAACTCGAACGGAAAAGTGGGCGTAATCGGGTACTGCTCGGGTGGAAGGCAAAGCTTTCTGGCCGCCTGCAGCCTCGAGTTCGATGCGGCCGTCGACTGCTATGGCGCCTTTATCGTCACTCCGCCCGGATCAGATTCCCCTCTTCAGGTCAAGCCGGTCATTGACCTTGCCCCCAACCTCTCGTGCGAACTGCTGGGACTATTTGGAGCCGACGACAAGTACCCCTCTCCGGCCGAAGTCGAAGAGCTGTCCAAGGTCCTCAAGGAGAACGGCAAGGCCCACCGCTTCCACAGCTTCGAGGGTGCGGGGCACGCTTTCTTTGCAGTCGACCGGCCCAGCTACCGCGTTGAGGCGGCCAGTCAGGGTTGGGGCTTGATCAGCGACTTCTTTTCCGAGAAGTTGGGCTAGGAGTCAGGCCATGTGCACCTACATAACCGAGACCGTAGCTGCGAGCGGAAGCGGAAAGGGACCGCAGGGCTGGTTTGACCTTGGCGGGGCAAGCGTCTATTTCGATCATCCCGTTCACGCGCGTGAGGATCACACCCTCAATATCGATTTCATCAACCCGGACCTCGGACCGTCCGCCCGGGTTGCGGTAGAACTCTCCCGCGAGAGTGCCACCGAGCTGGCGCACGCGATCCTAAGGATCGTCTCGCAGACCGTGGATGTTTGACGCCGCCGACGCAGCGGCGACAACATTGGAGAGCCACCGAAGCAAGGAGCCGTCAGTGGGGCTGCTGACCTAGCAGTTCCCGCGCGGGGGGTCCTCCCAGTCGGGGCCGTAAGGGGCTCTTGAAAGGCATTCAAGTGCGCTTAGGTAGGCTCTCCGCTCTACACGTCCTGGCGGTGGCGCGGCCATGACAAGCAGGCGTAACGGCGTCTTTTTGACTGCGGGTAGCGCCATAATGGCTTTTGGCGATGGCCTGACACTGCCTTACCTGATGGTCTATCTGCACTTCGGCCGGGGAGAACCGCTTTGGTTGGCGGGCCTGGTTGTCTCGGTGGCAGGAGCTACCAGCCTTCTGGCCTCGGCGCCCGCCGGAGCGATGATTGATCGCATGCGCCCGGTTCATGGCAATGTCATTGGGCTTTTGACCAACGCCATAAGTGTTGTGGGTCTGGCCTTTTCGCCGAGTGCTCCATTTGCGGCCGCCTCGCTGGTCCTGGGTGGCATCTCGGGCGCTGTGCTATGGCCTGCCAGATCAGTGCTGATTTACTCGGTCGCGGAGCCCGAGCGGCGCACCAAGTCCTTCGCGGCTCAGTTCGCCGTCATCAACGCCGGGATCGGCCTCGGGGGTCTGGTTGGCGGCCAAATTGTGCATCTCCACAGCGTGAGCACCTACCAAGTTGTCTTTCTCGTGCAGGCGGCCACTCTCTGTGCTGCGGCGGTCGTGTTTGAGATCGGGTTCAGGAGGTTTCCGCGCCTTGTCGAGCAGGGCGGCCAGGACGGCAAGGAAGGGCCGGGCAGCATGTTCAAGCCTCTCCGAGACGGCGTGTTCATGCGTTATATGGCCGTCTATCTGCCGATAACCTTCTTCGGCTACGGACAGCTCGACGGGGGCTGGGCGGCATACGTAACCCAGTACGCCGGGGCGACGGCGAGAGTAGTGGGATTCGCCTTTGCAGCCAACACCGGCGTGATCGTTTTGTCCCAAATGCTGGTGGTGCGGTATGTGGAGCGCTTCCGCCGTTCGCGAGCGCTGGCGCTCGTTTCGACTGGTTGGACTCTCTGCTGGCTGGTTACCCTTTTGGCGGCGACTCCGGCTTTACGCGGAGTTGTCGCAGATGCGCTGATGATCTTCTCTCTCGGCCTCTTTGGCCTTGCCGAGACGGTATTCCAGCCGGTCGCCTCGATGCTCTCCAACGAGCTCGCGCCTCCAGGCCAGCGCGGCCGTTACAACGCCTTCACCTCGGCGGCATGGGGAGCCAGCGGAATGGTGGGGCCGCCGATCGCTGGTGCACTGATCGGCATTGGCTCTGCCTTGGCTTGGGCTATCCCTGTTGCGGCGGCATGTGCGGCTAGCGGTCTCGGGGCGCTGCGCCTTGGCTCGATTCTGCCCCGGCGTGCGGAATTCCCCGAGGCGATCGAACCCTGATTCTCTGCGGCCAGTGGGCACTTCCCTGCGGGTGTAACATCTGTGCGCGGTGGCAACCACATTCATGCCGCCGGTCGACAAGACCTTCTCCGCCTGGCGCTCGAAGTTGCCTACGCGGGGAGTGCGGAGCGATGACCGTCCTGGTCTCACTTGCTGCGCAAGCGGACTTTTCCTACCTGACATCCGAGCCGCTGGCTTTCGTGGAGGCTTGGGGAGAGACGCCAGTCTGGGAGGCGCGGTTGCTCCGGTCCGGTGGAGCCCGAGGGCTCGGGTTGGAATCCGCCACAATGCATAACGTTCTGAGTGGCTCAAGCGACGCCTTTGCGGCTGCGCTGGGGGCCAGGAGGCGAGGACGGCCGTTTCTCGAGATGGTTGTAGGTGCTCCTAAAAGCATCTCGCTGGCGGCCGCGTTGGGTTCCCCCCAGGAGAGAGCCAACGTGGTTGAGGCTCATCGCGCTGCGGTTGCCGCGGTGCATGCCAGGATCGAAAGCGAACTGCTCTGGACCCGTGTCGGCACGCCCGAGGGAAGGCTTTACCGGAAAGCCCCGCGGTTGGAGGCGGCGGAGTTCGTACACTTCCTTTCTCGCCGGCTCGATCCCCACCTGCATTCGCACGTGGTGATTCCCAACGTCGCATTCTGCGATGACGGGAAGATCCGCGCCATCGATGCCGAGACGCTCAAGTTCGCGGGGCCGCACATGGATCTGCTGTACTTGACCGCGCTCGAGGAGAGCCTTGCAAACCGTGGGCTGGGGGGGAAGGCCGTTCGAGGCGGTATCGAAATGGCTTCACAGTACCTGGCGGAGAGCGGGGTTTTTTGCAGGCGCCGTGACGACGTGGTTAGGGAGATGAAGGAATCCGGAGCGGCATCAAGGATTGCCAGGCTGCGCAGCAGGCCGCTCAAGCCGGTGGTAATCGACGTGGCCGGATTGGTGCGCGACTGGTCCAGCCGTGCCACCCCGTTGCCCCTCGGCTACCCAGATACGGCGCGCGCCGCCCTCCTGGAGGCTGAGATCGCGTCTCTTCGGGCCCGCCTCGCGGCAGCAGCACGCACACGCGGTGAAGGGATACTCGATGCCGAGTTGCGGGATGCCGGCTCACCTGTCCTGAGTAAGCAGGGGATGCCTGACTATGGATCAGTAATCCTGGATGACGAGCTGCGCGGGCGTGCCGGCGCCGCGGGCTTCGGGAGCCCGCCACCCCGCCAGCGTGCCTACGACCGTGCTGACGTGGCGCGCCTTTCCTCGCTCCTCGGCGAGGTCCGAGCGGCGACCTCCGGCGCGCCTCGAAGTGTTTTCCTACTCGCCAAGGGTGCCGGCGAACTATTTTCGCTGGAGGCCACCGCGCGTGGGGCTGCGATCGGCGGCTCGGTCCTGGTCGGTTCGGCCATCGACGAGGCGCTCGGGTGGCGAAAGGTGGGTAAGCCGCTGGCCGCGTCCATCACCAGGCTGCCACCGGGAGAAACGGCGCCACGTGGTGCGGCGCTAATTGTCTCTCATCTCGAAGATCCCGCCGTGATCGCTTCCATGATCGAGGCCGGGGCTGGTGCTGGGGGCGTGCTGGTTGTTGATTTCGCGCGATTGGATCCGGCTACCAGCCAGCCGGCGGGGCGGGGCGCCGGCTGGAGAAGCTGGCTGGCCCAGCAGGTGGAGGAGGAACCGAGGGAGCGCCGGGCCTACGAGGTCCATGCCGAGGCTGTGCCGCCGCTCGCGTTGGGAAGAGGCCTGGTCCTTTACCAGAGCTCGGAGGCGCTCCGATCGGGTATCGCCGCGCGCGCGGCGTCCGGGGAGGATCTGCTCGTAGCTGATGAGCGCTTGGCGACCGGTGACGTTCAGGTCGTGGTCGAGCGAGGATCAGGGCGCACGAAGGGAGTGTCGGAGACTTTCGCTCCCGGGAGCCCCGAGGCGGAACTCTGCAGCGACAGCTCCCTCGCGCAGGCGGTCTCGTTGCAGGGTGCGGGACCTGTGTACCTAATGGCTCCGCCAGTCGCCTCTGTGGCAGCCCAGGTCGACGTCCGGCTTGCCGACCGGGTTATGGACCTGGTCGGACTGCGCCTGCCCGCCTTTGGTGCCGGCCGCCGGGTCGTCGACAGGGATGGTCCTCCTGCCGGAGTGGCGGAGGTGACATGTGATCAGCTACGTGACGAGAACTTGGCCATCCTGGCTCGGCTTGGCCAGGGCGACGAGGTTGTAAACGAGCGCGCCGATATTTCGCCACCGGACCGGCAGGGGGAGGCGTTGAGCAGGCTGCTCCTGTCCTCGCTTTCGGTTCCTGTCCTTGATCCGCCGGGAGGGGCGAGGGAACCGGTTACGGATCGCCTGCTCTCCCTCCTCGACTTGATGGAGGTGTCGCGGGCGGGCCCCGCAGTTGGAGGGGCCGGTCGGGATCCGCGCACCTGGCTGGTCGAGCGCGCGCGCACGCTCGTTGCCGGCGAGCGTGATCGGCGCATGGAGGTGGAGGTGCACCTCGGAATTGAGCCGAGGCGTACGGGACGCTT
>JAJZLQ010000137.1 GCA_021850605.1 Actinomycetes bacterium | reverse complement strand
AGGCCAGGGCGCGCTCGCCTCGAGGTGTGATCTCGTAGGTGCGCCGGCGCCGGCCCCCCGAGTCGTCCCAGCTGCTCCGGACCAGCCCATCGCGCTCCAGCTTGTGCAGGGCGGGATAGACGGTGCCCTCCGGGAGGTCGAAGGCGCATTCGCTCCGGTCGCGAAGCCCGGCGATAACCGCGTAACCATGGAGCGGACCCCCACTCAAGACGGCAAGCAGCACCAGGTCGAGGTTCCCCTTCAGTCCACCGGTTTTCATACCTAGGTAGTCTAGGTATCAGCGCGGGCGAAGTCAACGGGGATCTAAGCAGGTTGCCGATCGAATCCTCGGGTGGCTGCGGATCCGGAGCGCGTTCACTCCTGTTGCAGGTCACGTCTGAGAAGTGCCTGATGGCCGACGATCGCCATCAGAATCCCCAGGCCGGCCAGCACGGCGCCGGTCTGCCAGTTCGGTGCGACGGCCGGTGCGGCGGACATTTGGTGGAAGAGGGAGGTGTCCAGTGCCCAGTGGCTCTCGCCCACGAAGCCTCCCACCAGCTCCACCAGGGCGGACCAGCCGAGCACGGTGTACATCACCGCCCCCGCGAAGCGGGGCAGGAACCCGAGGGCGAGCGCGCCGGTTCCGAGGATGAAGAGCGCGGGCGGGAAGATGTTCATTCCTGCAGCCAGGGAGGACCAGATGCCTAAGCCGGATCCCTGAAACGAGGCACCCGCCCAGGTGAAAAGCCCGGCGGCTAGCGAACTCGCCAGCAGCGAGAGCGCTATGGCCAGGAGCCATCCGGTGAACCAGCGCGAGCGGCTGACATTGCCAACCAGAAGGTGGTCCGCCCGTCCCCCCGCTTCCTCACTGCGCATCAGGCTGAGCTGGGTGGCGGCCTGGTAGCCGACGGTCATGGCCAGGATCACGAAGATCACGCCCAGAAATGCCTTGGCACCTGCGCCGGCTGCGCCAAGGCGTGTGAAAACCTGCTCCACCGATGAGCCGACGACGGTCGAGCCCGCCGCCTGGGCGGTAATGCCCACCAGCGCCCCGCCTATCGCCACCGCCACCACCCAGGAGATGATCGAGGAGAGCATCAGTCTGAAGGTGAGGCCGAAGGGGCCGGTGAGCGTACGCAGGCGCGCCTCCCGCGACGACCGCTCCGCCAGGATCGAGCCGCCGACATCGCGACGGCCGGCGAAGTGGATCGCGGCCAGGGCGGCAGCCAGCGTGAAGGCGGCGATCGGGAGAAACGCCATGGGCCTCGAGCCGGTGAGCGGCCGCAGCTCTTCCACCCAGCCGAGGGGCGAAGTCCAGACCAGCCAATGCAGACCCGGCACCGCGTCGCCCACCATACGCAGTCCGTAGGAAATTCCGAGAACCACCCCGGCATAGGAGGACGCTCTTCGCCGGTTGGCGGCCAGCTGGCTGGTGAGCGCCCCCACGGCAAGGAAGATCACGGCTGAGGAGACCAGGGCGGTTGCCAGGTAGAGACTCGCCGAGACGCCGATGCGAACCGAGGAGGCCTGGCCGACCGCGGCGGTGATGACGAAGGTTATCGCCCAGACCAGCGCAGCGGCGGCTGCGAAGCCGGATAGCGCCTGCAGGACGGCCTGGCGCAGGGTGGTCTCCCCGCTCACCAGCAGGTCCCAGCGTCCGGCATCCTCCTCTCCCCTCAGGAGGCGGGTGCTGTGCATAAGGCCCCAGACCGCGCCGATGATCATCACCGCCATGGAGGACTTGTAGGCCGTGAAGCCCGGGACCGTGTCGAGGTGCACCGCCGGGCCGAAGAGGGCTGCGACCGCACGATTGGCACCAAAGACCGCGTCGAGCCGCTGACGCTCGGACGCGGTCTTGTAGATGGTGGTGTAGCTGTACGCGGACGAGGCGACGGTAACGCCAAAGACGTATCCCCACAGGACCGCCGAGCGCAGCGATCTTCGCGCCGTCCGCCGGGCTATAACCGTCCGGGCTTTGGCGGTTGGTCTCGTCACGGTTGGTGACGCCACCGCAACGGCCATGTCAGTGCTCCTCGGCGTGATATGAGTTCTGGCCGTAGAGGGCCAGGAAGAGCTCCTCGAGCGACGGCTCCCTGATGAGCAGGCTCTCCACCCCGGACTTCATCAAGACCGCCAGCAGGGGTTCGATGGGACCGTGGACTTGGCAACGCAGCGCCTTGCCCTGGATTGCGACACCGCCGAGACCCTCGACACCGTCCAGATCCGGCATGGCGCCGGCCACGGTGGCCTCCACGGTGACAGCCGAGAGGTGTCGCATCTGGCCGAGGCTCCCCACCTCGACCAGGCGCCCCTGCCTGAGGATCGCCACCCGGTCGCAGAGCGCCTCCACTTCGCTGAGAACGTGGGAGGACAGGAAGACCGTCTGGCCGCGCTCCCGTGCCTCCCCGATGCTGACGCGGAAGGACTGCTCCATCAAGGGGTCCAGGCCGCTGGTGGGCTCATCCAGGAGGAGCAGGTCGGCCCGGGTCATCAGAGCCCCGATCAGAAGCACTTTTTGGCGGTTACCTCTCGAGTAGGCGCGCACCTTCTTGGAGGGATCCAGCTCGAAACGGCCGATCAGCTCATCCCGGTAGGCCTCGTCCACCCTGCCGTGCACCCGGCCGAGGAGGTGCAGGGTCTCCGCCCCGGTGAGCTCGGGCCAGAGATTCGCCTCCCCGGGCACCACCGCCACGCGTTGGTGGGCCTCCACCGGGCGTCGCACGCAGTCCACCCCGAATAGCTCCGCACGGCCACCGCTCGGCCGCGCCAGTCCCAAGAGCAGGCGGATGGTGGTGGTCTTCCCGGCGCCGTTAGGCCCCAGATATCCGATGACCTCGCCGGCGGTGACTTCGAGATCGAGATCCACCAGCGCCCCGACATCCCGGTATCGCTTTGTCAGGCCCTGGGTCCGAATCGCGAAATCAGCTTGGTGTGCCATCTTTGTCCTCTTTCCCCGGCTTGCTGCTCGCGCCGCGTTCCTCGGCAAGGCGGTCGATAGCCTCTCTTGCCCGGCCAGCTGTCTCCGGTGACAGGAGTGCCAGCGAGTAGAACTCCAATTTCGCCATGGCCAGCCCGAGGTCACCCTCGCGGCCGAGGAGGTCACCACCGAGATCGCGGAAAATTTGTTCGCGCATAACCAGTACCCCCAGCTCCGTCGCCACCAGCAGTGCCGCATAGGTCCTCGGATTGGTTATTCCTGTGCTTCCGTGCTCCTCGATCCACCTTTGCGCCAGGTCGACCAATTCGGCGAGGATCCCATCCGCCGCCTGCGATCCATCGAGAAGGGACTGGGCGAAATATCGCCAGTAGAGGAGGAAATCCGGCTGGGTGGAGGTGAGGAACGGGTCGCCGGCGAGGCGCCCATCACTTATCGCCGCCTGTTTGATCTGCATGAAGCGGTCGAGCACGTAGACGTCGCATGTGCGTCGCAGGCCGGCCTTGGAGCCGAAATGATGACGGATCAGCCCACCCGACACGCCGGCCCTGGTGGCGATGTCGCGAATCGAGGTGGCTTCGATCCCATGCTCGGCAAAGAGGGCGATGGCCGCATCGCGGATGCGTGCCCTGGCCGTCAGGTCTTCATATGGCCTCTCGGTGATCGGGCCAATCAAGTCGACTCCAGTTCGATTGCGAACTCTTGCACAGCATGGCAGAAAATTGCTCGACCGTATAGGGGCCTTGGTCTGTTTTGCATGGAACCGTGGAGCGGGAGGGCCGTAAGCCTTGCCCGTCCCGCTACGCGGACCTTGGTTCCCGCCGTTGCAAGGCAGGCGCGTTCGAGCGCTATGCGCACCTCGTCGCATGCCGACGGAGGAGGGCTGCTCAGCGAGGCCTTGATTTCGTCGATGCCGCTGCCTGGCCCTGCGCCCACGGCTCCTTTGTACTTCGATCGCGGTGCCGCCCCCTGGTTGTGGAGACGCGTGCGGGTCTCCACGCGGTCGCCCGGGCCGTGGATCCGCTAGATATTGGACCACGGGTATAGCCTTGCTTCACATGGAAACCCGTGAAGACCTGTTCGCGAGCACCGCCGCACGTGCTGCCGGCTACCGTGAGCGAGTTGCAGAGGCCCCGGTGTTCCCGCGCGATCTGGACGCGCGAGAAATACGCACGGCCCTCGGCGCTCTTCAAGACGAACCGGCCGGCGCTAAAGCGACGTTGGATGAGTTGGCGACTGTAATCGAGCCCGCCCTGGTCGCGACGACGGGCCCCCGGTACTTCGGCTTTGTAACCGGTGGAGCACTTGATGCGGCGACGGCCGCGGACATGCTGGCCGCTGCATGGGATCAGCCGGCATTCAACCCGATCGCCTCGCCTGGAGCCGCGATCGTCGAGGAGATCGCGGGTGGATGGCTGAAGGAGCTCCTGGGGTTGCCACCCGAGGCGTCCTTTGGCTTCACGACCGGTGGTCAAGGTGCAAATACCATCGCGCTTGCGGCTGCGCGGCACGATGTGCTGGCACGGGTCGGCTGGGATGTAGAGCGGGACGGACTCGCCGGTGCTCCCCGGGTGCGGGTCGTGGCCAACGCGGAACGGCACGTCACAATAGATCGAGCCCTGCGCCTGCTCGGGTTCGGTACGAGTGTGATCGAGCCTGTTGCCACCAGTACGAACGGGGCGATTCAACTCGACGACCTGGAGAGGACGCTCGCGACCGGCCCGCACGGACCAACCATTGTGGCCCTGCAGGCCGGGAATGTCAACAGTGGGGCCTTCGATGACTTCGAAGTGGCGATCTCAGTGGCGCACGCCCATGGCGCCTGGGTTCATGTGGACGGAGCCTTCGGGCTATGGGCTGGAGCCAACCCCTCGACTCGCCACCTGACCGAGGGAGTGGAGCGCGCCGACTCATGGGCCACTGACGGCCATAAGTGGCTGAACGTGCCATACGACAGCGGCTACGTTTTCTGCGCCCATCCCGAGTCACACGCCGCGGCGATGTCCTTCACCGCCGCCTACCTCGTGGGTCAGGGGGAAGGTGCCGGACGCGCGCCGAGCGACTTCGTAATGGAGTCATCCCGCCGTGCCCGCGGCTTTGCCACCTGGGCCGCTCTTCGTGAGCTTGGCCGCAGGGGGGTTGCCGGCCTTGTGGAGCGGTGCTGTTCCCTGGCGCGACTATTTGCCGAGGAGCTCAGCGCCATCGATGGTACCGAGGTGGTCAACGATGTCGTCCTCAATCAAGTTCTTGTCAGCTTTGGCGATGACAGCGAGACAGAGCGGGTGATAGATCGCATACAACGCTCCGGGGTGTGCTGGATGGGAGCAACCACCTGGCACGGGCGGCGCCTCATGCGTATTTCGGTATCGAACTGGCGTACCACCGAGGCGGACGTACACCGCTCAGTTGCCGCCATTGAGGCGGCAATGCAGCGTGATTGGCTGGCGTGAGTCGCCACTCTTGGTCCCGCTGAGAGATCCAAGGGGCCTGCGGAAGCCCTGAGCCCGGGAACTGGCCCTTCGGCCCCCGGCTCTGAGACTGAATCGACTCACCTGGCCCGGCCCGGGTTCCCCCTGGCCCGCCGGGCCTGACGGGCCATGTTCCCCCGGCTAGCGGAGTTGTGCACCGGATCTTGTCCGGATTGTTACGCTGCGTCTCGGCTTGCCCGTAACGTGGCCGGTCGGCGGCGAGCGAGTCGGGTTGGCCGGATGCCGGGCACGATATTCGTCGGTCTTGGGCTGCGATTCGGGGATGAGCTCGGGAAGCGGCGGCCAAGCCTCGGACGGCTGAGATGCTCGACGACCGGCATGCCGGCCTGAACCAGGACGCATTGCGTGGGGCGACTGACGATGCTGATGTCGTCGAGGTTGACCGGCCCGCGCCCAACCGGTGCAACGCGACTCTCGGCCGGGGCGCGAGTGCCTTTCTCCACCAGGTGGGGATTACGTCGTCTTGCCCAGCTCGATGCCGCGGGCTGTGAGCCGGTAGACCGACTTCGAGGACAGCAGAGCCCCCGAGAGCACCACCATGGCAATCGCGGTGCCGGCCGCCCCCGCCTGGGCGGAGACCACCGCGGTGGCCGCACCACCCAGCACCTGGCCAAGCGGGTAAAGTGCCACCGATCCGAAGATGTCGAAAGCCGATACCCTGGACATCGCTTCCAGCGGGAAGGTGCGCTGCATGGCGGTCTCCCAGTTGACGCCGATGAAGGCGAATCCCATCCCCTCAAGGGCGAAGGCGGGGACCATGAAGGCGACTGGGGCCGCCATTGCCAGCAGGAGCAATGCCGGCGCCAGTGCCAGTGCGATCGCGCTGGAGGTCCAGACCGGCCGCTTGAACTTGATCCGCGACGCCAGCGCGGCTCCGGCAATGCCGCCCAGTCCCTCGACACCTCCGAGGATCCCCCAAGCCGCAGCCCCGCCCAGATGATGTGTTTTCAGGATCACCGGCGCCAGCACGACCAGCGGACCGAAGACCAGGAGGTGCATGAAGGAGTAGACCACGATGGTGATGAAACACCAAGCCTGGGAGCGGACCTCTCGGTATCCGGTTCGCAGGTCGGAGACAAACGACTTGGAGACGACCTCGCGGCTCACCTGGGTGTAGCTCATGGTCCTCAGCCAAAACGCCGCCACCAGGTAGATCAAGGCGAAGAAGGCAAGCGCCGCAGCCGGGCTGAAGATGGCCACGCCTAGGCCACCCAGGGCCGGCCCGCCACTGTTGCCCAAGGAGCGAGCGGCTTCGCGATAACCGTTCGCGGAGGTCAGGGCGTCCTCGGCGAAGATCTCCGGGGTCATCCCGGTGATCGTGGGTGCGAAGAACGCCCGGGCTATGCCCCAGGCGGCGCCCAGCGCTGCCAGGGAGGAGGCGGAGAAGTGTGGGGAGACCACCAGCATGGCCATGGCTGCGAGTAGCACCGCACGAGCGAACTCCGAGACCACTGCCACGACGCGGCGGGAGAAGCGGTCGGCAATCGCCCCTCCCACCAGGAGGAGGAGCACGAAGGGCAGATCGGTGGCGGCCAGGACCTTGCCGACTACCAGGGCGGAGCGATGGGTGTCCAACAGCGCGAATGAGATGACAACCGGCACGGCCGCCGAGGCCGAGTAGGAGAGCGCCTGTGCGCCCAGGAACGCTCGGGCGCTTGAGTCTGACAGCAGCGATTTCGCGGTTTTCATGATGCTCGATCGGGGATCGGCCCAGTACCGGGCCGCAGGTGAAGGGAGGAAGGTGGCGCACGTATGCCCTGGCGCGAGAGGGAGGTTGGGCCGGAACCAGCCGGCGGGGCGCGGCTTACCTAAAGCGCGCTGAGGGGCACGATCATCACGGGTCGCACCGCAGTCCGGACGCCACGGCGCGCACCGAGGCCGACGGCCCCGAAGATAGCGATGTTCGCGATGACGTTCGACATGGGCGCCATCCTAGCGGGGGAAAACGGGCGCTGCGTTCCCGAACCGTCGCGCAATCGGCTCGCGGCTAGTTGCCGAGCTCCTCGCGGAGCTGGGCGAGGCCGACATATCCCAGCTCGAAGCCGCGGTGGTGGAACTCCTTGAGGGAGAAGGCGCTGCCGCGAGCGGCGCGCGAGGCCTCACGCGTCTCAAGCCAGACCCGCTCGCCCACCTTGTAGCTGGTGGCCTGGGCGGGCCAGCCCAGGTAGCGGTCCACCTCGCTTTCGGCAAAGGCGCGCTCGCGCCCGCTCATCCAATGGATCAGCTCGACGGCAAGCTCGGGCGTCCATGCCTCGGCCGGGAGAAAGCGGTGCCCGGGGGGGATCCGGTACTGATGGTGCAGTCCGATATCCACGACAACCCGCGCCGCACGGAAGGCCTGGGCGGCGAGCATCCCCAGCTTATAGACGGGATCCTCCAGGAAGCCGAGCTCGTCCATGAGGCGTTCGGCATAGAGCGCCCAGCCTTCGGTGTGGCCGGAAATGCCACCCAGCATCCGCTGGAAGACGTTGATGCGCTCGCCTAGGTCGAGTATCTGGGCGATCTGCATGTGATGGCCGGGGACGCCCTCGTGATAGGCCGTCGACACTTCGGTCCAAAGGGGAAATACCGTGCGTCCCATGGTGGGATACCAGGTGCGCCCCGGACGGGAGAAGTCGGCGCTCGGCGCGGTGTAGTACATCGCGGCGGCTCCACCGGGAGGGGCCAGACGCGCCTCGAGACCGCGCACGTTGGGGCTCACGTCGAAGTGCTTTCCCGCGAGTGCGTCCATGGTCTCGTCCAGCAGGCGCTGGTTCCATGCGAGGAAGTTCTCCTCACCCTCGATCACGTAGCCGGGCCTCTCGTCCAGCGAGGACATCACCAGTTCCAGGGGCTCGCCGGGGGCGATCTGGCCGGCGATGCGGATCATCTCCGCCTCGATCCTCGCCAGTTCCTCCCAGCCCCATCGGTAGGTCTCGCTCGCATCCAGGGTCATGCCGTTGTAGGTCCGGCAGGCCAACTGCCAGCGCTCGGCGCCCACGTAGTCCGAGGTGTGGCTGGCCGGCGCATAGTCACGCTCGAGCCACCCGGCGAGCTCGTCATAGGCCGCTGCTGCTGCGGCGGCCGCATCGGCCAGCCGAGCGGCCACAAGGGCGTCGCCGCCTCGATACGAAGCGGCAAGATTCGCGAAATAGCCCCCCGGTGCCGCGTAGGCGCGTGCCTCGGCGGCACCGGCCAAAGCCTGTCGTGCGGGAGCGGGTGACCCCTCGGACAGCCCCTCTTGGAGCGATACCCGGTAGCCGGCCAGGGTCCTTGGCACCAGGGCCAGGCGTTGGGCGATGGCGGAGAAGTCTTCTTCACTTGCCGCGGGCATCAAGTCGAAGGCCATACGCACGTACTGAAGCGGGCTCTCGATGACATTCAGCTGGCGCTTGTACTCGCCCGCATCGAACAGATCCATGGCGAGCCGCAGACGTTCGCCCATGGCCACGGCTGCGACCCGGCCCCGGCCGGTCAGCCGGCCCAATGACCTTAGCTTGCCCAGCGTGGAGACGGAGAGCTCCTGGGAGGCGGCAGCCCCGGCGGGGGAGAAGTCGTTGAGTTCGGTGTCGTGGCCGGGGATTCCCAGGTAGGTCGCGGCGATCGGATCCAGCTTGACCAGGCGCTCGAGGTATTCCTCGGCGATGGCGTCGACAGCGTTGTTGGAAGCATTTGGCATGGCATCCTCCGTTTCCCGTCCCCGGGGGCAGATTGTAGGTGCTGCGGAGGTCGGAGCTGGCATCGCCGTTGCGCATCGCGACGCCGGCGAGCGGGATATCCTTTGGCATGCCTGAATTCCTCGAAACACTCCTGCTTGACGATCCCGGCCGAGTGCTTCTGACCGATCCGCGTAGAACTCTTTCCGCGGCCGAGGTTGTAACACGCGCCGGAGGTCTCGCCGCCTGGCTGGGTAAGCAGGGCGTCAGTGCCCGGGATGTGGTGGCCGTTTTCTCCCACAACCGCGCGGAGTATTACGAGGTGATAATCGCCTCCAGCCTGCTGGGGGTTTCATACATCCCGGTCAACTGGCACTGGTCCCACTCCGAGCTCGCCTACGTGCTCCAGGACGCGAGCCCCGGCGTCCTTTTCGTCGACCCCTCGCTCGCCGAGGTCGCCTCTTTGGGGATCCGGGAGTCCGGCTACCGGGGACCTGTGGTGGCGCTGCAGGGGGAGGGATCCGACCCGTCCTGGCAGCCGTACGAGGAGGTGGTCGCCGGCGGACCGGTCCCGGAACTCGGGGATCCCCTCGGCTTCGGGATGCCGATGTTCTACACCTCGGGCACCACCGGGCGTCCCAAGGGGGTGCAGGGCACGGCCACCGCGCTCCCGTTGACCCTTTCGCAGTTTGTGACGGCCTACAGCGCTGGGCTGGGAATGCCTCGCCATGGGCGCGCTCTGTTGGACGGGCCCGTCTACCATTCGGCCCAGTGGCTCTTCTCGGCCGTGCCTCTCCTGGGGGGATCCTCCGTCTTCATCCAGGGCCGCTTCGATCCCGAGGCGACATTGGCGGCTATCGCGCGCCATCGCATCACCAGTATCCACATGGTCCCCACCCAGTTCGTCCGCATACTCAAGCTGCCTAAAGAGGTGATCGGCTCCTACGACCTTTCCTCGATCCAGGTGATCTGGCACGGAGGAGCCCCATGCCCGCCGGCGGTGAAGGACGGGATTCTGGAGGTTTTCGGAGATCACGTCGTCGAGTACTACGGCTCCACCGAGCTCGGCGTGAACACGATGATTTCGCCCGAGGAATGGCGGCGAAAGCGCGGCAGCGTCGGCCGGGCCATGCCCAACGTCGACCTGCGGATCTTCGGCGAGGATGGCGAGGAGCTCCCGCAGGGTCGCTCAGGGGTCGTGGCGGCGCGTGGGCAACGCATCTTCCACTATCACAATGAGCCGGGCAAGACGGAGGCGGCGCGCATCGGCGACGGCTTCTCCACCGTCGGCGACGTCGGATACCTCGACGAGGAGGGATACCTCTTCATCAGCGACCGTAAGATCGACATGATCATCTCGGGTGGGGTGAACATCTACCCCGCCGAGATCGAGGCGGTGATCCATACCCACCCCAGGGTGCTCGACACTGCGGTGATCGGAGTACCCGATGACGAGTTCGGCGAGAGCGTCCTGGCGCTGGTCTCGGTGACCGCCGGGGAGATCGACGAGTCCGAGCTGGAGCGCGAGGTGATCGATCTCTGCCGCGACCAGCTTGCCCACTACAAGGCGCCGAGGCGGGTGAAGGTGGTGGAGGAGATCCCTCGTTCGCTGGCGGGCAAGATCTTGAAGGCCCAACTGCGCGCCCCGTATTGGGCAGGGCTCACCAGGCGTATCTGAGCGATCGTTAGGCTCTTTTCGACTTAAGGGTCGTTATTGCCTATATTGGACGCCGTGGAACGTCCATATCGCGTAGTTGTTGCCAAGCCGGGCTTAGATGGCCATGACCGTGGCGCCAAGGTAATCGCCAGGGCGTTGCGTGACGCCGGTTTCGAGGTAATCTACACCGGACTGCACCAGACCCCTGAGCAGATCGCAGCGGCCGCGGTGCAGGAGGACGCCGACGCCGTCGGCCTTTCCCTCCTCTCCGGGGCGCACATGACCCTCGTGCCAAAGGTGATCGACGAATTGCGCGCGGCCGGGCTCGATGACGTCGTGGTGATGGTCGGCGGCATCATACCCGAAGCCGACATCGAGCCCCTGAAGCGCCTCGGCGTGGCCGCGGTCTTCACACCGGGCGCTCCACTGCCACGCATCGCCGCGTGGCTCGAGGACGTCCTCGATCGCCGTGAGAAGGGGATGGCCTCCGTCTAGCCACCACCCCTTCCCCCACCGGATTTCAGACCGACAATCAAGGAGACACGCCAGGTGGACCTTTTCGAGTACCAGGGCAAGCAGTTCTTTGCCCGTTATGGGATACCGACCTCGCCGGGCGGCGTGGCCGAGACAGTGGAGGAGTCCGTGCGCCAGGCGGTGGCGGCCGAGTTCCCTGCGGTCATCAAGGCCCAGGTTCAGGTTGGAGGCCGAGGCAAAGCGGGCGGCATCAAGATCGCAGGCAACGAGGAGGAGGCCCGCGCGCATGCCCAGGCCATCCTGGGTATGGACATCAAGGGCCACCTCGTCAAGCGGGTTTGGGTCGAGCACGCCTCGGACATCGCCAAGGAGTACTACGCCAGCTACACGCTGGACCGCTCGGCCAAGCTCTACCTGTTGATGCTCTCGGCCAAGGGCGGTGTGGACATCGAGGAGGTGGCCGCCACCGATCCCGGGGCCATCGTGCGCAGGCATATCGATCCGGTCGAGGGTGTCGACAGGGAAATGCTGGAGGAGGCGGTCGAATCCGCCGGCATCGACCCCGAGGCGCGCCAAGGCGTCGCCGATGTTCTCGAGGCGCTCTATCGGGCCTTCGTCGAGGGCGACGCGGACCTGGTGGAGATCAACCCATTGATCCTCAACACCGCGGGCAAAGTTCACGCACTGGATGCCAAGGTGACCCTCGATGACAACGCCGCCTTCCGCCATCCCGAGTGGGCGGAATGGGCCAAGACCGTCGAGTACGACGGGCGCGAGCGTCTGGCCAAGGAGCGCGGGCTCAACTACATCGGCCTCTCCGGCTCGGTGGGAATCATCGCCAATGGGGCGGGCCTGGCCATGTCCACGCTGGACGTGGTCAACCAGGTCGGCGGATCGGCTGCCAACTTCCTTGACCTTGGAGGCGGCGCAAGCGCGGACACGATGGCAGCGGCGCTCGAGGTGATCAACACCGACGAGAATGTCGAGGCGGTACTGGTCAACATCTTTGGTGGAATCGTCCGCTGCGACGAGGTCGCCAAGGGGATCCTGGAGGCTCTCAACCGCGTCGAGCTTCGCGCTCCGATGGTGATCCGCCTGGACGGGACCAATGCGGACCTGGCCAGGGAGATCCTGGCTCCGCATGTCTCTCCACGCCTGGTAGTGGAGGGGACCATGCTGGCAGCGGCCCGCCGTGCGGTCGAAATCGTGAACGAGAACAAGGGAGCATAGGCGAGTGAGCATCTTCGTTGACGAGACCACCCGAGTGGTGGTGCAGGGACTCACCGGCGGTCAAGGACGATTCCACGGACTCAGGAATCGTGACTACGGCACAAAGGTCGTCGCGGGTGTGACGCCCGGTAAGGGCGGAACCGACGTGGACGGGATCCCCGTCTTCGACACCGTGGAAGAGGCGGTCGCGGTGACCGGCGCCACCGCCAGCTTCGTCTCGGTCCCTCCCCGTTTCGCGGGTGACGCCGTCCTCGAGGCGGCCAAGGCCGGTGTCTCGTTCGTGGTCTGCATCACCGAGTTCATTCCCGCCAAGGACGAGGCGTACTTTTTCAACCTCCTGCGCGACGAGTACCCAGGTACGCGCCTGCTCGGGCCAAACTGTCCCGGCATTATCTCGCCGGGGAAGTGCAACATCGGGATCACCTCGGGTGATATCGCCCTTCCGGGCGGACCGGTTGGAATCGTCTCCCGCTCGGGCACCCTCACCTACCAGGCCATCCACGAGTTGTCCCAGCAGGGTGTTGGCCAGACCACCTGCGTAGGCATCGGCGGCGACCCCGTGCCCGGCACCAGCTTCATCGACTGCCTGGCTGCCTTCGAGGCCGACCCGGAGACCAAGGCTGTGCTGATGATCGGCGAAATTGGTGGTGCCGACGAGGAGAAGGCGGCAGCATTCATAGCGGAGCACTTCTCCAAGCCCGTCGTCGCCTACATCGCCGGCCAGACTGCGCCGCCTGGCAAGAAGATGGGCCATGCGGGCGCCATCATCTCCGGTTCGCAAGGAACCGCCAAGGCCAAGATGGACGCCCTTGCCGAGGCCGGCGTCATCGTTGCGCCGAACCCGACGGCCGCCGGCGAGGCGATGGTGGAGATCATCCACAAGCTCGGCTGAGGCCGAATTCATCGAAATTCCGGCGACGCCCAGCCAAGCATTGTCTTGGCTGGGCGTCGCCGTCACATAACCGCTCTTGGTTCGGCTCGCGAGCGCGAGTCCAGGTGGCGTCGGCATTCCCACCACCTTGTGTTCGGACCCGGTCGCTCGACTCCTCGTGTTCGCTCCGCGTGGATCTGTCGCACTGGCCCATTTCCAGATCGTCGGGGCCGCCCGTAGTGTGGTTGCATTGGGCAAGCGTCTTGTGCCGCAGAAGTGGTGCGAGGTGCCTCTCTGTGCCGGGATCGGCTTCCATGAGGTTTTGGCTGGGCGGGCCAGGGTTGGGATGGGCGATCAGGCTCGCATCGCTCACTACGGGCGGGATCCGGCCGATGGTGAAGCTCCTTGCGGCACGGGACAGCGCGGCCGGTAAGTCTCCATCCAAGCTGAGCCTGACTGTGGCGAATGCTCATGCAGGATTCACAGTGCCCCCTGTCACAAGAGCACATGAACCTATGCGATATTGAACGCTGTGGGGCCGCGCCGGGCAGGGTGCGCAGGTGGCGTTCAGCGGGCGGGGTGATTGTGACTCAAGGTGAACGGCATTTGACGCCCCCTGTCCGGGCCCGATTGCCGTTTGCTGGAGAGCACTGCGTGCCGGGGGCGGTTGGCAACCGCGCATCGCTCATATGCTGTATCCGTGAAAATCGCGGTACTCGCTTCTGGCAGCGGTACCATCCTGAACGCCATGGTCACCCAAGGCATCGAGGTATCCTCGGTGCTCGTGGACCGGCCTTGTGGTGCGGAAGAGCTGGCCCTGGCCCATGGCATACCGCTTATGCGGTGCTATAGAAGGGACTTCACGCCCGCATTCGACAGGATGGCCTACAGCCATGAAGTCGCAAATGAGCTTGGGAGCGGCGGCATCGAACTGGTCGCCATGGCCGGTTACGGCACCGTTCTCGAACAGCCGGTGCATGAGGCCTACCAGGGCCGCATCCTCAACACCCACCCATCGCTGCTGCCCGCATTTCCGGGATGGCACGCGGTGCGGGAGGCGCTCGGCTATGGCGTGCGGGTGACCGGCTGCACCGTTCACCTTGCCACTTTGGCGGTGGACGCCGGTCCGATTCTCGCCCAGCGGGCGGTGGAGGTGCGCCTCGGAGATACCGAGTCCACCCTGCACGAGCGCATCAAGGAAGTCGAGCGGGTTCTTTACCCGCTCACCCTGCGCCAGTACGCGGAGTTCCTCGCCCGCGAAGGCCAGGGGGACTTCTTCGAGTTTCAGGAAAGGTGGCGCGCGGAGCGAGGCTCCCACGCCGAATTGAAAGGTAGCGGCCGATGAGAGCCTTGCTTTCCGTCTATCGCAAGGAGGGGATCGTCGACCTGGCCCGCGAGCTGTCGGCCCTCGGATACGAACTGGTCGCGAGTGGCGGGACTTCATCCGCCCTGGCCGAGGCAGGGATCGCCCACCTCTCCGTGGAGGAGGTGACGGGTTCGCCCGAGATGCTCGACGGACGGGTCAAGACCCTGCATCCGCGTCTCCATGGCGGTATCCTCGCCGATCGCTCGAAGCCGGCCCACATGGCTGATCTCGAGCGGATGGGGATCGAGACCATCGACGTGGTGGTGTGCAACCTCTATCCCTTTGCCGCGACCCCCTCCATTGAGACGATCGACGTCGGCGGGCCGTCCATGATCCGGGCGGCGGCCAAGAATCACGCCTCGGTCTCCGTCGTGGTCGATCCTGCCGACTATCAGCCGCTGCTGGAGGCTCTGCGCCAGGGCGATGTGCCGCTCGCGTTCAGGCGCCGGCTGGCAGCCAAGGCATTTGACCACCTCTCGGCGTATGACCGGCTGATCTCGGACTGGCTCTCGGACTCGGAGAGTCCGCTACCCGAGCGGATCGGTCTTCACCTCGAAAAGGCACGTGGCCTGCGTTATGGCGAGAACCCCCACCAGATGGGAGCGCTCTATTTCGCCTCCAATCGTTCCAGCTGGCTGCAGGGGCTCAAGCAGCACTCCGGGATGGAGCTGTCTTATCTGAACCTGTTCGACGCCGACGCCGCCTGGAGGCTGGTGCACGAGCTGGCCGATGCCTCTCGCCCGGCCGCCGTCATTGTCAAGCACGCCAACCCCTGCGGCGCGGCGGTTTCCGACGGCGGCATCTCCGACGCCTACCGCCTCGCCTTCGAGGCCGATCCGGTCTCGGCCTTCGGTGGGATCGTCGCGCTCAATCGCGAGGTGGATGCCGACCTGGCCGCCGAACTGGCTGCCAATCCCAAGGCGGATGTCATTATTGCCCCCGGTTATGCCGAGGGCGTGGTGGAGATGCTCGCCGCCAAGCGCAAGAACACCAGGTTGGTCGAGGCGCCCTCTCCGGAGGAGGCCGGCCTGCAGATCCGCTCGCTCGGCAACGCGTTCCTGGTGCAGGAGCCCGACCGCTTCCTGTCCGGGGCCGCGGGTTGGAAGGTGGTGACCAAGGCGGCGCCGACCCCGGAGCAGATGCGGGACCTGGCCATGGCCTGGAAGGTGTGCGCCCGGACCGGTTCCAATGCCGTTGTCGTGGTGAGGGACGAGATGGCGGTGGGTATCGGTGCGGGACAGCAGAACCGTCTCGACTCCGCGCGTATTGCCACCACCAAGGCCGGTGAGCGCGCCGTCGGCTCCTCCGGAGCCTCGGACGCCTTCTTTCCGTTCCCGGACGGCATGCTGGCACTGGCCGAGGCGGGCGTGGCCGCCGTCATCTCCCCGGGGGGATCGATCAACGACGCCAAGGTCATCGAAGCCGCCGACGAGGCCGGCCTGGCCATGGTATTCACCGGCGAACGACACTTCAAACACTGAGAGGCCCGGCATCTATGACTGCGAAAATTCTCGACGGTAACGCCGTCGCAGCCTCCATCAAGGAGCGGGTGAAAGCCGGCGTGGCCGAGCTTGCAGCCGTCGGCAAGGAGGTGGGACTGGGTACCATCCTGGTGGGCGACGACCCCTCCAGCGCCAAGTACGTGGCCATGAAGCACCGCGATTGCCACGAGGTGGGCATTGCATCCTTTCACCGCCAGCTTTCGGCGGACGCCACCCAGGCGGAGCTTCTCGCCGTCATCGAGGAGATGAACTCCTCTGGTGAGGTCGACTCGATCCTGCTGCAGCTTCCGCTCCCGGCGGGGTTGGACCAGCTGCAGGCCCTGCTGTCCATCTCGCCGGCCAAGGACGTCGACGGGCTTCACCCCGTGAACCTGGGCAGGTTGGTCATGAACGAGCCTGGCCCGCTTCCGTGCACCCCGGCAGGGATCGTCGAGCTCCTCTCCTTCTACGACGTAGGGGTGGAGCACAAGCATGTGGTTCTGGTCGGGCGGGGCCTGACCATCGGGCGGCCGCTGGCCATGCTCCTCTCGGCAAAGCGCAAGGGGTGCAACGCCACCGTCACCATCGCCCACACCGGGACCGAGGACCTCGGTACTGTGACCCGCCAGGGCGACGTCGTCATTGCGGCGGCAGGCGTGGCCGGGTTGATCAGGGGTGACATGATCAAGCCCGGTGCTGTCGTAGTCGGTGCCGGTACGCCTTTCGTCAACGGCAAGCTCTCCTCCGACCTCGATCCCTCGGTAGCCGAAGTGGCCTCCGCCGTGACACCGACGGTCGGGGGTGTCGGGCCGATGACCCGGGCCATGCTGCTGGTGAACGCGCTGGAGGCCGCCAGGGCCGGAGGCGTAGGTGCAAATGCGGGTTGACGAGCTGATCGCCAACCGCACCGGGCCCATTTTCTCGGTCGAACTCTGGCCGCCGCGCTCGCCCGCGGCGGAGGCCCGCCTGGAGGCCGCCCTGGCGGAGCTTTCGAGCCTGAGGGTCGACTTCGCCTCCATCACCTATGGCGCGGGCGGCTCGACGCGCGAGCACACCCATGAGCTTGTGGTCCGCCTGCGGCGTGATTACGGGCTTCTTCCGGTCGCGCACCTAGTGACTGCCGCGCACAGCCAAGGCGATCTTGAAGCGATCCTGGAGCGGTACGCCAGCCATGGGATCGTGAACCTACTGGCGCTTCGTGGCGATCCACCGCTGGAATCTAGCGATGAGCTGGCTCCGGGCGATCTCGCTCACGCTATCGACCTGGCGCGCCTGGCAAGCGGGAAATACTCGATGTGCGTCGGGGTGGCGGCCCACCCCGAGGGCCACCCGGAAGCTCCGAACTTTGAGGCGGACATGGACCGGCTTGCGGAAAAGCTGGAGGTCGCGGACTACGCGATTACGCAGTTCTTCTACACCGCCGATCGCTACGCGCGCCTGCGTGATGCATTGGCCAAGCGTGGGGTGAACAAGCCCGTGCTCCCGGGTATCATGGCACCGACCAGCCTCTCGACCATGAAGCGGATGGCGGAGCTGTCCGGAACCTCCATCCCGGCAAAGGTGGCGTCGAGGCTCGAGCGTTACGAGGACGACCCGGCCGGCTTCCAGGCCGAGGGCACCCGGATTGCCATCGACCTCTGCACCGACCTCTTGGCCATGGGGGTCGAAGGCCTGCATGTCTTTACCATGAACCAGGCCGCCACGACCGTCGCAATTCACGAGGCGGTATTCGGCACGCAGAAGGCTTAGCGAGGCATCACCATGGGGCTCTCGTTTTAGTCCCCCCTGGCATTTGGGGATAGTATCGGCCACTATGGCAGAGAAAATCACTATGTCCCCAACTGGGGAGCTAATCGTCCCGGACGAGCCGATCATTCCGTACATCGAAGGCGATGGAACCGGTGTTGACATCTGGCCGGCCGCTCAATTGGTCATGGATGCGGCCGCCAAGAAGCACGGCAAGAATATCGCCTGGCGCGAGGTGTTGGCCGGCGAAAAGGCCTTCAAAGAGACCGGTAGCTGGCTCCCCGACGAGACCGTCGAGGCCTTTCGGGACCTGCTCATCGGGATCAAGGGGCCGTTGACCACCCCGGTGGGTGGCGGGATCCGCTCCCTGAACGTGGCACTTCGCCAGATCCTCGACCTTTACGTCTGCCTCCGACCGGTGCGCTGGTTCCAGGGAGTTCCCTCTCCGGTGCTGCACCCGGAGAAGGTGGATATGGTCATCTTCCGCGAGAACACCGAGGACGTCTACATAGGCCTCGAATTCGAGCAGGGCAGCCCGCAGGCGGTGCAGCTTATCGACTACCTTCACGACCAGTTCGGCTGGGAGATCCGCAAGGATTCGGGGATCGGCGTCAAGCCCATATCCGAGACCGGTTCCAAGCGCCTCATCCGGGCCGCCATCAACTACGCGATCGATCGTGGGCGCAAGAGCGTGACCATGGTGCACAAGGGAAACATCCAGAAGTACACCGAGGGCGCATTCCGCAACTGGGGCTATGAGCTGGTGCGCGAGGAGTTCGCAGACAAGGCTGTCGGCTGGGACGACTGTGGTGGGAAGCCGGGCGACAAGGTCCTGGTGAAGGATGCAATCGCCGACATCACTCTGCAACAGGTCCTCACGCGTCCCGACGAGTTCGACGTTATCGCCACGATGAATCTGAACGGCGACTATATCTCCGATGCCCTGGCCGCGCAGGTCGGCGGGATCGGTATCGCCCCGGGCGGAAACATCAACTACGTGACCGGGCACGGCATCTTCGAGGCGACCCACGGCACTGCGCCCAAGTACGCAGGCCAGGACAAGGTGAACCCCGGCTCCGTGCTGCTGTCCGGGGTCATGATGTTCGAGCACCTTGGCTGGAACGAGGCTGCCGCCGACATCGTCAGCGCGCTCGAGCGCACCATCGCCGACAAGATCGTGACCTACGACTTTGCGCGCCTCATGGACGGGGCGACCGAGGTCAAGTGCTCCGAGTTCGCATCGGCCATCGTAGACCGCCTGTAGGCGCCACGATTTGAAGTGTGCCCACGCTCCGAATTAGGCATGGGCACCAAAGTCAAGGAGAAGAGATGAGCAAGACTCCCATTTCCGTGGCTGTAACCGGCGCTGCCGGCCAGATCAGCTATTCCCTTCTGTTCCGCATCGCCTCCGGCGCCATGTTCGGCCCGGAGACGCCTGTCTCGCTGCGCCTGATCGAGGTCGAGCCGGCCATGCGCGCCCTTGAGGGTGTGGCGATGGAGCTCGATGACTGCGCCTTCCCTCTGCTCACCGGCATGGAGCTGACGGCGGATCTCGAGACGGGCTTCAGCGGGGTCAACTGGGCGATTCTGGTGGGTGCGATGCCGCGCAAGGCGGGCATGGAGCGCCGCGACCTGCTGGGTGTCAACGGTGGGATCTTCGGTCCTCAGGGCCGGGCCATTGCCAAGGTGGCTTCCGGCGATGTGCGCGTCTTCGTGGTCGGCAACCCCTGCAACACCAATGCACTCATCGCCCGGGAGGCGGCAAAGGAGGTGCCGGCGGAGCGCTTCTTCGCTATGACACGTCTGGACCAGAACCGTGCGGTCAGCCAGCTTGCCCACAAGGCCGGTGTTGAGGTGTCGGATGTGAAGAACGTGGCCATCTGGGGCAATCACTCGGCCACCCAGTTCCCCGACTTCGCGAACGCTACCATCGGCGGCAAGCCTGCCACTGAGGTGATAACCGATCATGCATGGCTGAAGGGTGACTTCATTACCACGGTCCAGAAGCGCGGCGCCGCCATCATCGATGCCCGTGGAGCTTCTTCGGCGGCATCGGCGGCAAACGCGGTGATCGACTCGGTTCGCAGCATCATCACCCCGACCCCGGCGGACACCTGCGCGTCGCTCTCGGTCATCAGCCGCGGCGAGTATGGCATTCCCGAGGGTCTGCAGTTCGGCTTCCCCGTCGCTTCGGACGGCAATAGCTGGAAGGTGGTGGAAGGCTTCGAGATCGACGATTTCGCCCGCTCCAAGATCGCCATCACCACCGATGAGCTCGTGGCGGAGCGCAACGATGTTGCGGATCTTCTGAAGGGCTGAGGCGTTCAAGACGGCCCACCCGGTGTGAGCCGCCTATTCCTCCGTCCCTGCGGGCTGGTTGTTGCGGCGAGAGTTCTGCTCTCGCCGCTTCTTCATTTCGTCGCGGATTACCAGGCCGACGAGGGTTAACGACAGTAATCCGGCGCAAAGGATGCTGATCGCCCGCCCCTCTGGCGACCTCAGCCAGATGGCGGCGTATCCGACCAATGCGATGTCGTGGGTGACGACGTACACCTGGGGGCTTGCCACGCGTACGGTCCAGGGGTCGTCTATAGGATTGGCGATGCCCCGCGTGCGTATTTCGGTGACGCCGGAGCTGCGGGCAAGCCATACGACCTTGTGCACATAAGTGATCTTCGGAGCGCCGGGCGGATGGAGGAGCGCGATTTGTCCGACCCGAAGATCGGCGAGGGGCTCGCGTTGGGAGATGGCGAGCGATCCAACCGGCAGTGCGGGGACCATGCTTCCGGTAAGAACCGGGGTCAGCTGCCAATTCCCGCTCAGCACGGTGAGCGACGATGTCAGGAAAAGAACCAGCGCGACCACCAAAGCGGTCGACGAAACGGTAAGTCGCACCGCCCGGACGGCGGTGCGACCTCGCGTGATTGCAGGTGGCCGAGCCGTCGAAGACGGCTCGGCGGAGGCAACGGTCATAGCCTGCCCGGGATCGTGCATATCGCCGGTCCCCGGTTCAGGGGATGCTTCACGGCAACGTCTCACCGATGACCTGGAACGAAGGCGTGATGGTTTCGTTCTGGGCGGCATTCCCGGTGGCATCAGCCACGGCAACGACGGCCTTGAAGGTGAACCCGCCCTCATCGCCCGGAGCACTCAGGCCCGAGGTCGGGTTTTGCCGCCACGGCTGGAGGAACCCATTGCTGAACTTGAAGCTCGCGTTCGCGTTTGCAGGCGTCGAGCCGATCAAGGCCCAAAGAGTCCCGTTCCCCGAACTGTCAGTTCCGCCGAGTAGGCAGTTTGCGCCAACTACAGCGGAGCAGCCGGCTGGAGATGGATCGCTGCTTCCGGTGCTGTTGTTATAGCTGCCGTGCGCATAGTACATGTAGACGTTCGATCCCTGTGCAAGGGCGTTGTTCTGATCCGCCTGGTAATTAACTTGGGTGACGATCCCTTGCAGAGAGCCGTAGTCCTGAACCCCGAAATTTGATGCGTAGGCAACGCCGGGTGATGCGTTTGTTATCGACATGGTGATGCCGGTGTAGTTGTTCCACGACCCAGGCGAAGAGAGCTGTTCAGTGGGTGCGTTTGTGCTGGAGTTGACGGCGGCCCACTCGAAACAGCCCTCCGAGCCGAACAGCGCCCCATTCTGGGCAAGGCCCCCGCTGGTGCATGAGATCGGAGTTCTGGTAGTTGCTTCGGATACGTTGAGAGCGAATACGCCACTCGAGGCGTGAATTTGCCCGGTTACCTGATCGGTAAAGGCGGCGTAACCGCCCACACCGACGAATGCAAGCGATGCCACGCCTAAGGACCCGGCCGCAAGGAGCATTTTTGACGACAACTGCGTTCCTTCCTCGATTAGAAGATAAGGATTACCCACGGAGCGCCGGTTTCGCCATTCGCTAAGCCCAGCCACACGGCGACCATTTGGTGGTCTGGGTATAATGCTCGCTTCCGTTGCAAATTATAGAACCGAGTTGGCTGGGCGCATGTGCGATTCAAGAATTGTTGCGATGTAATTAGCCATGACCCTGGGAGGTGGAGCATATGAAAAGGGTTGCCATGTGTTGTTCCGTGGCATTCAAATATGTCTCAGAACTGGGCTGGGAAAGTGCCACAGTCTGCTCGTGCGAGCTGCCTAAGCATGGACGGGGGTGATTTTGTCAGACTTATTGCCGGGTTTCCATTTGCTTGCGGCACAGCGCCTTGGTGACCGGACCAGGAGGGGCGAAGGGCGGGACTCCAAGCATCGCCGCCGCCGAGGTCAGGCCTCCGCGACCGGTCGCGCGCGGGGATAATAGCTTCCCGGTCTTTGTTGGCGGCTAGGTGGGCGCACCGACGCGCAGCTCATCGTGAGGATCTTGGTCATAATCTGAAATTACCAAGGAGGTGGCTCGTTCGATGGCTGTGGAAACCGGCCGTATGCCGGCGGACTTGCGGGAGAAGGCGGCGGTGCTCGACGCGAAAGATCCGCTGGCGGAATTCAAGCAGCGCTTCCTGGTTGATGAGCCGGATCTCCTGTACGCGGACGGGAATTCGCTCGGAAGGTTGCCCGCGTCCACCGCGTCGTTGGCAGACAGGGTGTTGCGCCAGGAGTGGGGTGCAGGGTTGATCAGGTCCTGGTCCGACTGGGTGGACTTACCCTTTGCGGCAGGGGATCTCCTCGCTACGGCGGTTCTCGGCGCCCTCCCCGGAGAGGTGCTTGTCGCCGATTCCACAACTGTCAACCTCTACAAGCTTGCCTGTGCTGCCATTTCACTTGTTCCGGGACGAAGGAGGATCCTGATCGAGGCGGACAACTTTCCGACCGACCATTACGTTCTCTCCGGCATCGCCCAAGAGCGGGGACTGGAGTTGGTGGAGATGCCCGTCGACATTGACCAAGGGCTGGCGCTGGAAACCTTGGCGGAATACTTCGACGACGACACCGCCTTCGCCTGCTTGTCGGCCATCTCCTATCGTTCCGGCGCGCGTATCGACATGGCCCGGGCCAACGCAATAGCCGCGTCGGCCGGGTCGCGGATCATCTGGGATCTGTCTCATGCAGGAGGCTCGATCAAGGTCGATCTTTCCGGCACCGGCTCCGAGCTGGCGATCGGATGCACCTACAAGTACCTCAACGCGGGTCCCGGTGCGCCCGCCTACCTGTATGTCCGCTCCGACCTGATCCCGGTCGTGCAAAGCCCGGTTCGCGGCTGGTTCTCCCAGGCTGAGCAGTTCGAGATGGAGAGCGACTACAACCCTCGAGCCGGCATAGGCCGCTTCGGAGCCGGTACCCCGAATATTCTCGGTACGGCGCTGGTTGCCCAGGGCGCCGAGCTCATCGGGGAGGCGGGTATAGAAAATTTGGAGGGTAAGGCAGCCTCACTTACCGACCTGTTCATCCACGCGGTTGACCGCCTACTGGCACCGCATTCCTTCAAGGTTTGCTCTCCCAGGGAGGCACCGCTGCGCGGCTCCCACGTGACACTTGGCCACCCCCGGGCTCGCACGGTGTCTCGCACATTGATCGAGGAGGCCAGGGTGGTTCCCGACTTCAGGACGCCCGATCGCATCCGCTTCGGCTTTGCTCCTCTTTACACAAGCCACGCCGAGGTGGTGGAAATCGTCGCGCGCATCGCTCAGCTCGAAGCATCGGGGCGGTTTTAGCGAATCGCTCGAGATGGAGTTCAACGAAATCGTGATCTTGTCCACCACCCCGCTGCGCCTCGGCCGGCTCTGCAAGCAGCGAAATGCAAAACCGGGTGAGAGCGGGAACCCCGCGAGGCCGTGAATAGTCCGGCCCTGAAGCCGAGATTCCGGGCAGCAGATGTGCATAGTCTGGCGTTGGGTCGCTTGCCAGGAGGAAGCCATGACGGATCTACGTCTGGAGAGGCTGAATCAAAACGTGCTAAGCATGCTTGACCTGGAGGACCTGATCAGTGACGACCTAAACGGATTGGACCCTCAGGTCTTGGCCGCACTTCCGGACGGCTTTGGCACCATGATTGACGCCCATCGGGAGGAGCTTTCCGGCTATCTGAGGTCAGCCGGAGTCGACCCCCGCGTCGCCCCAAGGACAGCATCCGCGGTCGGGGCGAGCCCGTTCACCGGTGGGGTTGGCGCTGCCGGTCCACGCTCCGCAACCGTGGCGGCTCTGTTCGCCGAACTTTCCTATGCCGCCGTTGGCTACGCCGCACTGTTCGAACTGTCACTGAAGCTTTTCGATGAAGATCTTCGCGATATCGCGCCACGCCATATGCAGGCGCACCGCGACGCAGCCCTTTCCCTTGCCACCCATTTGTCTCGCATTATTGCCGACGAGTTGGCCGAGGACCATCTCCAATGCCAATGTATTTGTCCGATGTGCAGCTTGGGAGCTTGCGGCTGCGTCGAGGTGGGGCGAGCGGAAGCAGCCGGTATTGCGCCTACCCGTGAGGCTGCTCCGCCCGAGTGTGGGTTCATCCTGGAACCTCCCCGATCAGGGAGTCAGCTCTTGGAGGCTGGAGTAATGGCCGGGGACGTGCTGGTGGCGATCGACGGCCAACCCGTGCAGACTGTGCGCGATATCCAGGACGCCATCCGCAAGCACCGCCCGGGAGAGCGAGTGCGACTACTGGTCGCCCGTGGAGACTCCGACCGGGAAATCCAGGTGACGCATATCAGCGACTACTGAGTCACGATGCGAAGGTGCCGGTGTGGGAGCCTTGATTCCGGGCCAGGCTGAGCGGCGAACAGCCCGCTTGTATTGCGGCCACCTGCTCGGAAAGCTCCGCGCTTGCCGCGCGGCCCAGGATTGACCCGATAGACAGGTCTCGGCTCTGGTTCAAAGCGTGATGCTCTCGGAGTGAAGATTACGCCAACCGCGGCATTTCGGATGCTTCCGTACGACGAGGAAATCATTCTCGAAGAATCGGGCGTCTCGACCCTGGTGTCAGCCGGGGTGGATCCGGTGCCCGCCCCGGCGGCTTCGTTCCCCCTGAGCAGCAGGGCCGGCGTTTAGGAAGGATTCTTCCACCCTGAACAAGCAGGTACCCCGCCTCGAGGGCGGGGTACCTGTGAACCGGAGATCCACTTCCTGGGATACTCGCCGTCTCTCGTTAGACCTCGGCGCCCAGTCCGCAGGATTCCAAGTACTTCAACTTTGCCTGGATGGCTTTTCGCCACTCCGCCAGGTCAGCTAGGAAGTGCTCCCTGTCTCCGTCCTCGTAGGCATGTTCAACCTCGTAAAAGGCTGCGTCCTCGGCATCCAACAGCTCGCGGTACGTTGCGAGAACTCGATCGTCGATGACACCCCGTATGGACAAGGTGACCTCCTTGGCTGGAAGGATCGTTGTGATTGCAAAATCATATACCCCTCACGGGGATGGGACCACAAGGATGGTCCGCGCATCGTAACCGGGGCAGGCAAAGGCCGCCCCGGCCCGTTCAGTGCCCCTGGGCCGCGCGTTGGGTCAAGAAGATAATGGCCGACCCGGCGGTGCCGGCGACCATCACGGCAATAAGAATCCACGCGAGGGCAGCGCGCAGGCGGACTCTGGGGTTCCGGTGTGGAATCGCGATGGCGGCGGGAACGCGCGCAGGCTGGAAGAGCCTCCGCACCGCGAACCCGCTGTCGGAGTCGATATCCGCGGCCGACGGTGCCACCTGCTCCCAGTCGGGTCCGTCGGCCCAGAACGGAACGTCGCGGCGCTGCTCGGTCCAGGCGGAACCATCGAAGTAGCGGAGTTGTTCACCCAGGGGCGTGCGGATCTTGTACCATCCGGCGTGGCCACGCGGGGGGCGTCTCGCGCCCTTTGAGCGCCGCGTCACCTTTTCAGGTCCCCACGCTGCGCAGCTGTTCTCCGACGGAGGCGAGCTGCGCAACCTCCCCGGAAACCCTTATAAGGCCCTCGGTGATGGCATCGGGGATGCTCAGGTTTCCCGCCAGTATCTCTGCCGCGGTGCCGGATGAGGCGTGCAAGGTAATTACGGCTGCAAATTCCTCGGTGTCGCCGAGGACTCGTGCCGCACCGTCCGGGGTGATGCCGACTCGCGCGGCACCGTCTCCCTCGCGGATTTGGAGACAGATCGCGGCGCCGGGCCGACGTCGTTGACTTCGAGCTGAGACTCGCTCCGCAATGAGGCCGGCCAGGCCGGCCGAATCAGGGCTAGACGCGGTCATAGAGGATCGCCCTCTTCACCTCTTCGATGGACTTGGTGACCGAGATCCCTCGCGGGCAGGCCTCGGTGCAGTTGAAAGCCGTCCGGCAGCGCCATACGCCCGACTTCTGATTGAGGATGTCGAGGCGCTCGGCGGCCGCCTGGTCGCGGGAGTCGAAGATGAAGCGGTGCGCGTTCACGATCGCAGCCGGACCGACGTAGCTGTCGTTGGCCCAGTAGACCGGGCAGGAGGTTGTGCAGCAGGCACAGAGGATGCACTTGGTGGTGTCGTCGAAGCGCTCCCGGTCCTCAGGGGACTGCAGCCTCTCCTTGTAGCCCGGATCGTCGTGCGCGATCAGGTAAGGCAGAATCGAGCGGTATTGCGCGAAGAAGGGCTCCATGTCCACTACGAGGTCCTTGATGACCGGGAGCCCGCGGATGGGCTCGATCGTCAGGTGCGTACCCACATTGCGGATCAGGTTCACACACGCCAGCATGTTCTGGCCGTTGATGACCACGGCATCGGACCCGCACACCCCGTGCGCACAGGAGCGGCGGAAGCTAAGGGTGCCATCGATGGTCCACTTGACCTGGTGCAGCGCGTCGAGCACCCGGTCGCCTGGCGACATCTGCACCTCGTATTCCTCCCAATGGGGGCGGGTGTCGACTTCGGGGTTGTACCTTTTGATCTTGAGATGGACGGTCACCTTCGGCTCGTGGGCCGTCACCTGCGACTGGGGCTGGGCGGTCATCGTCATATCAGTACTTTCGCTCCATGGGTTCGTACCGCCCTCCGATCACCGGCTTGTACTCGAGGCGGACGTCGCCGTCATCGCCGCGGTGGGCCAGGCTGTGTTTCATCCAGTTGACGTCGTCCCGGGTGGGGAAGTCGTCGCGCCAATGGGCCCCGCGGGATTCCTGGCGCGCCTCTGCGCCAACCACCAGGCCTTTGGCCAGGTCCAAAAGGTGGGAAAGCTCCACCGCCTCGACCAAATCGTAGTTGAACACCTCGCCCTTGTCGTCGATGGCGATCGAATGGTAACGCTCGACCAGCTCATCGATCTTGGCATGGGCTGCCCGGAGGCTTTCGGCAGTCCGCACCACCGAGGCGTTCTCCGTCATCGTTTGCTGCAGCTCGGTCCGGATGGCCGGGACCTTCTCGCCGCCGCTGGCGGCTTTGAAGCGCTCGATCCGGTCGCGAACCTCGGCCTCTGCACCCCTGGGGACTTCGGGGTGATCCACACCCTTGACGTATTCAGCCATGGCCCGGCCGCCACGCCGGCCGAAGACGACGATGTCCAATAGCGAGTTGGTGCCGAGCCGGTTGGCCCCGTGCACCGAGACGCATGCGCACTCGCCCGCCGCGTACAGACCCGGAACCACGGTCCCCTTGCCGTCGAGAACCACTTCACCCTCGACGTTGGTGGGAATACCCCCCATGGCGTAGTGGGCGGTGGGCTGGATGGGGATGGGCTGGGTCTTGGGCTCGATCCCGAGGTAGGTACGCGCGAAGTCGGTGATGTCCGGTAGCTTGGCGTCGATCTGCTCGGGTGGCAGGTGCGTCAGGTCGAGGTAGACGAAGTCCTTGTCGGTCCCGGCACCACGCCCCTCGCGGATCTCGGCGTGTATGGCTCTGGAGACCATGTCGCGCGGGGCGAGGTCCTTGACGGTTGGGGCGACCCTCTCCATGAAGCGCTCACCGAGCCCGTTACGCAGGATTCCGCCTTCGCCTCTGGCCGCCTCGGAGAGCAGGATCCCGAAGCCGTAGATGCCCGTGGGGTGGAACTGGTAGAACTCCAGGTCCTGCATGGGAATCCCGCGGCGGTAAAGGACCCCCAGCCCGTCGCCGGTGAGTGTGTGCGCGTTGGAGGAGATCCGGAAGATCTTGCCGTAGCCGCCGGTGGCGAAAAGCACCCCCTTGGAGACGAAAACATGCAAGTCGCCCGTGGCGAGCTCGTAGGCGACCACACCGGCGGCCCGTTTCTGGCCGCCACTTTCATCGAAAAGAACGTCGAAGACCTGAAACTCGTTGAAGAAATTCACTTCGTGGGCCACGCACTGCTGGTAAAGCGTCTGGAGGATCATGTGGCCGGTGCGGTCGGCCGCGTAGCAGGATCTCCGTACCGGAGCCTCCCCGTGATTACGGGTGTGGCCTCCGAAGCGCCTCTGGTCGATGCGTCCTTCGGGCGTCCTTGAGAACGGCATTCCGAAGTGCTCGAGATCGATGACGGCGTCGATCGCCTCGCGGCACATTATGTCGATCGCCGGCTGGTCCCCAAGGTAGTCACCGCCCTTGACGGTATCGAAGGCGTGCCACTCCCAATAGTCCTCTTCCACGTTGGCAAGTGCCGCGCACATGCCGCCCTGGGCGGCACCTGTGTGCGATCGGGTCGGGTAGAGCTTGGTTATGACCGCGGTGCGGACCTTGCCGGCGACCTCTATGGCGGCGCGCAGGCCAGCCCCGCCGGCGCCGACAATGACGGCGTCGTAGCTGTGGTAGTGCACTTTCACGGTGTATAGCTTTGCATGAAACCGGACAATTGTGAAATTTTTGAGCAACCGGCCTGCGGACGCACCTGCAGCCCCGCAGGCGGGCGGCTCCCATCGCAAATTGCCCCGGGAAGGCCGTAACCTAGAGTTATGGAACCCAATCCGAAGACCTTAGGCGAGTTGCGCGAGTCGGGATGGAAGTCAGTCCCGGTCAGGGTGGAGGTGCGCCGCAACGCGATTGAGCGGATCCGGCGCGGAGAGCCCCTCATCGAAGGCATACATGGTTACGAGGACACGGTTCTCCCTCAGCTGGAGGCGGCGCTCATAGCCGGCCACGACTTGATCCTGCTGGGTGAGCGCGGGCAGGCCAAGTCCCGTATCATCCGTGGTCTCGTATCTCTGCTCGACGAGTACATGCCCATTATCGCCGGCTCTGAGATCAACGACGATCCTTACCATCCCGTCTCCGCCTATGCCCGGGCAACGGTGGCCGAAGCCGGGAGCGAAACCCCGATCGCATGGGTGCACCGCAGCCAGCGCTACGCCGAGAAACTGGCCACCCCTGACACCTCCATGGCGGACCTGATCGGTGATGTCGATCCGATCAAAGTGGCGGAAGGGCGTTACCTGGCCGATGAGCTGACCATGCACTTCGGCCTGCTGCCTCGAGCCAACCGGGGCGTCTTTGCGATCAACGAGCTTCCTGACCTCGCGGAGCGCATCCAAGTAGGCCTGCTCTCCATCCTGGAGGAGCGTGACGTCCAGATCCGGGGATACAGGATATCGCTCCCCCTCGACTTGATGCTGGTTGCCTCGGCCAACCCGGAGGACTACACCAACCGCGGGCGCATGATAACCCCGTTGAAGGACCGCTTCGGCTCCCAGATCAGGACCCATTACCCGCTGGAGCGGGAGATCGAATTGGAGATCGTCGACCAGGAAGCCGACAAGGCCGCCGAAGAGGGGCAGGGTGTGCACTTCCCCGCCTACCTCCGCTCGGTGTTGGCCGAGATCTCCGCCCAGGCTCGGGTCTCCCCCTCGATCAATCAGCGCTCCGGCGTGTCGGTGCGTGCGACGGTGGCCAACTACGAGGCAATGGAGGCGGCGGCGGTCCGCCGCTCGCTGCTTGATGGCGAAGTTCGACCGGTGGTGCGGATATCCGACACCTGGGTACTTGCGGCTTCCATGGCCGGGAAGATCGAGCTCGACTCGGTTGAGGATGCCGACGTGGGTGCGGTGATCGAAAAGTTGGTGGCAAAGGCGACGTTGGACGTCTTCCGCTCCTTGGTCAGCCTGGAGGAGCTGCGCGGGCTGGTCGGATACTTCGATGACGGGGCGGAGGTGGCCATCGGGGCCGACACCTCCGATGCCGAGCTGGCCAAACTGTTGCAGGAGGCACCCGGCCTGTCCGAGGTGGTCGACGGCCTGGAGCCACTGCCGGAGGAGGTTGCCAAGGTGGCGGCGGTCGAATTTCTCCTCGAGGGGCTGCACCTCTCCAAGCGCCTCAACAAGTACGTGGCCGCCGATACCGCGATATTCGCCAAGAGGATCCGGTGACAAGGCGGCGCCGGGGCTCCTTCGGTGCCCGTTACGGGCGCTGGGACGGGAGCCAGGAGTTCGATCTCGACGCCGACGAGGTGTTCTCCTCCATAGCCGAATCCCTGCTCTATCACGGCGATCCCTCGGCTGCGCTCCGGGAGTTTCTGGCCCGCGGGCTCAAGCGGGAAGACGGGCGGGACATTCTCGGCCTGCGGGAGATTCTCGAGAGAATTCGCCAGAGGCGGCGGGAAATCCTGGATCGTTTCGATCCAAGTGGGCAGGCCCGTGAGATCGACGAGGAGCTGCGTAACATCGTCGAGACCGAGCGCGAGGGACTCTCGAATTTCCTCGACGCCGCGAGCGAGTCCGGAGACCCAGAGAGGATCAAGGCGGCTGAGGATCTTTATCTCTCCAATCAGCTCGAGTTGGACTCGCTGCCGTCCTCGGTAGCGGCGCGGATGAGCGCGCTCGCGGAGTACCCCTTCGTTTCGCCCGAGGCGAAGCAGGCTTACGAACAGCTGGCCGAGTCCTTGAGGAGCCAGTTCAAAGATGCCTTCTTCAATCAGGCCCGCGACGCTCTGAGTTCCATGGGACCGGAGCAGCTGCGTGAGCAACGCGAGATGCTTGCCGATCTCAACTCGCTAATCGAAGCCCACCAGCGCGGCGAGGACACCACTGAGCAGTTCCGCCAGTTTATGGAGAAGCATCCGGGATACTTCCCCTCCGAAATCAGTTCGACCGAGGAGCTACTCCAATATCTGGCCGAGAGAATGGCCGCCGCCTCGCTCGCCTTCGGTGCGCTTTCGGAGGAGCAGCAGGCCGAGCTGGCTCAGCTCGCGTCCTCGGTCTTCTCGGATGTGGACCTCTCCTGGCAGATGTCCCGCCTGATGAGCTCGCTTTCGGAGCTGGTGGACCCGCGCTCCCTGGCACGCATGGGCTTTCGCGGAAACCAGGCGATGAGCACCCAGGACGCCGCCGGCGCACTGGCCGGGCTGGGCGAGCTGGACTCGACCGAAAGCTTCCTGCGGGCGGTCACCGATCCGTCGGACCTGGGCCGCCTGGATTTGGAACGCTTGGAGGATGTGCTTGGCCAGCAGGAGGCAAAGTCGCTTCAGCGCCTGGCCGAGGTGGCCCAAGAGCTGGAGGCCGCGGGACTAATCGCCAGGGAGGGGGAGCGGCTCACCATCTCGGCAAAGGGGCTGCGACGCATCGGGGACAAGATGCTGGCCGAGGTTTTTGCCAAGCTGGACGCCGGTCGCTTCGGCGCTCATGCCCGAATGCGCAGCGGAGCTGGGATCGATAAGGAATTCGAGACGCGCCCGTACGAATTTGGAGACCCTCTCGATCTTGCCCTGCCGGAGACACTGAGGAATACGATCGTCCGCCAACGCGGCGGGGTGCCGTTGAAGGTCTCCGTCGAGGACTTCGAGATCGAGACGCGCGAGGCACTGGTAGCCGCCTCCACCGTACTTTGCCTGGATCTTTCGCTCTCCATGCCGCTCCGGGATAACTTCATGTCGGCCAAGAAGGTTGCCGTCGCCCTCCAAGGACTCATCTCCAACCGCTACCCTCGGGACTTTTTGGCCGTGGTGGGCTTCTCTGAGGTGGCGCACCAGATTCGCCCTGCGGAGCTCCCCTCGGTCTCCTGGGACTACGCCTATGGGACCAATATGGAGGACGCGCTTCGCCTCTCACGCAAGCTTCTGGCCGGGCGACCGGGTAAGCGGCAGGTGCTCATGATCACCGACGGGGAGCCCACTGCGCACATTCTCGAAAACGGCGAACCCTTCTTCAGCTATCCGCCGGTTCCCGAGACCATAGCCGCCACCCTCGCGGAGGTACGGAGATGCACGCGAGAGGGCATAACTGTCAACTCCTTTGTCCTCGACGCAAACGAGTACTTGCGCGATTTCATGTCAAGAGTGGCACGTATTAACCGCGGGCGCGTCTTCTACACCGACCCGGGCGATCTAGGCGCCTACGTGCTGGTCGACTTCATGGACACCCATCTCTGAGGGTGCGTGAATACCCGGGAACGCCGCGAGATTTATTTAGTTTGGATTTGAACGACTCGGAACCTATGTGGCTAAGATCAACCACAGTATGCGCTTGGGGTGTGGAAATGCGCGTGCCAATGTGCGACAATACGACTTTTTGGGGGAAGGAGACCGGCTGTGTCGATCGTCGGGCAAAGCCTCTTCTCCGGCCTAGGCGGCTGGTACGAGAAGGCGCGTTGCAAGGGTTGGGATCCTGACATCTTCTATCCGGACCGCGGCGTTCCATCCGCATCGGCTAAGGCCGTTTGCCGCGAGTGCCCCGTGCAGCGCGACTGCCTGGAATACGCGCTCAGTCGTGACGAGCGCTTCGGCATCTGGGGAGGCCTCTCCGAGCGGGAGAGACGCAAGATGTTCAGGGATCGGCAGATCCACCTCAGGCCGTCCCTGCAGTAGCGGCTCTAGACGGACGGAGCCCAGGGCTTGGAGGCAATGCGAGCCTCTATCGTGCAGGCTTCCGTGAGACCAAGCTCTTTCCATCGTTCCGGCTCGATCAGGGCCATTGCATCCGCTGGAACCAGCCCCACCAGCTCAGCCCGGAGCACCGGATGGCGAGCGGCCGCAAAGTCGTAAACGTCCGCCGGCGTGACCTCCAGCGGCGCGATCAGGTTCATGGAGAGCTGGATGTCCGAACCCGCCTGCATGGCCAGGGCGCGCACCTGGGGCGACCGGATCTCTGCTGCCAGCGCTCGTACTTGCTCGACCTCGGCGTCGATGACCAGGTTGTAGGCAACGAGTAGGTTGCGTGCCCCAACGGCGCAGGCCCCTGCGCTCGCATGTGGCATCGCCGCTCCGAAGTCGGGGCCGAAGAGCGAGAAGGCTCCTCTCCTGATCTCCGGAAGGCTGCGTTCAGGCCCGTAGAGGAATGCTGGTACACCGAGGCGTGTCCAGATCCAGCGAGCGAAATCGTTGCGGGCGGCAATGGCCTCGTCCATGGTCGCGCCACCCAAGGGGCAGAATGGCACTACGTCCAAAACGCCTATGCGCGGGTGGACCCCGCTGTGTTCGCGGAGGTCGAGGTTCTCCACCACGGCGGTCGCCAGCGACTTGAGGTCCTCAGCAAGATAGGGGCCGAAGAGAGTGAAGACGCTCCGGTTGTGGTGGGGATCGGAGTGCAGGTCAAGGAGAGACGAAGCGCAGGTGCCGACGAAGTAGTCGAGCCGCTCGGCATCCTTGCCCTCGGATACGTTGACGACGCATTCCAGACCGCGCATTTGACCTTCTGGAGATCGGATTCCGGCACACAATGGCGCCGTTGGTGGGCTATCGCGCCTGGTACCTGGTCTCCACGCGCCGACGCCTGGCGATGCGGCGCCTTTCGCGCTCGGACTCACCACCCCAAACGCCGTGGTCGATGTGGTTGTCGATGGCGTAATCAAGGCATTCCATACGCACGGGGCAGCTTGCGCAGATCTTCCGTGCCACTTCAACGCCGGCCCCATCGCTGGGGAAGAAGACATTAGCAGGAAGATCTCGGCAGTTGCCGAGCTGCATCCACGAGGTATCTCTCAACGGCCACACCCACCTTTGTAAGGGCCGTAGCCAACCGGACTTTGCCGATGTGCTACTTGTCACATATTAGACCGGACATTTCATCCGCCGGATCCTCGCACCCACATCAGTTAACGCCGGGACCCCGGTGTGGATATTCCGCATGTGCCCGGCAAATGGTGCGGCAGCGAGGAATAGATTGGTTTGTGAACTAGATGAGGCGGGTGCGAAGTGACCTTTACTGAAGTTGACGAGTCCCCACTGGCAAGTGCTCGGATCGTCTACCTGGGACCGGTTGCGCCTCACTGGGAGGTGTACCATACCGGCGGCGAGCGCAAGGTGGTCGACGCCTTCCGGCAGCGTGTGCTTGCGAGGCTTATGCTTCTTCCCCCCCACGACCCGCAGTTCAAGCGCAATCGCGATCGCATCATGAAAGATGCCGAGATCGAACGCGTAACCGTAGTCTGGGACCTCGGTACGGGTGACGAGTAGGGCCCTAGCTCCGCTTCTTTCTCAACCAGCGTCGCTTTGACGCGACAGTGGCTACGGTTGCCGCACTGTCGGGGCGAGCCTCTGGCCGGAGCGCCTGCTGCTGGGCCGCTTGCCACTGGCCCGTGTAGCTCTCCAGCTTTCGGGCGTCGATCTCCATGGTGTTGGAGAAGACCTCGTTCTTGGCGGCCATCTCTTCGAAATAGGCGCTACGCGTAGAATCGGCGTCTCCTTCGTATGCCTTCCTGTAGTCCGCGCTGAGCGGAGTGCTGGTCAGCATCGGTTCCGAGGTTGCTTCGCGCGCACGGCCGATGACGATGGTACGCTGACCTACCGCCGCCTGAGCGTCGCTCGGCGAGTCCGGGTCGGAAGCCGGATTGCCACTGCCTGGTGCTTCGGGCATCGCCGTGCCTCCTTGGGCAAATTCCTCGCTTCGCAGGCCGTGATTTGCGTCGACGATCTCGAAAAGGTCGGCGCGGACCGAAGAAGCATCGGTCGCCAGCAGTGCGGTCCGGCGCAGGACTTGAAAGGCGCGCTCAACTGCGGAATGCCTTTGCGTAATTTCGGACTCTGTCAATTCGGCAGGGCCACCGGCTCCCATGAATCGCCGCTCAGCGTCACTCTGTTCGGCGGCGCTGACCTCGGCACCGATGCTAGAGGCCATCACCGGCTCCTCGACCTCGAAGGCCTCGGCCATCACCGGCTCCTCGACCT
>JAJZLQ010000032.1 GCA_021850605.1 Actinomycetes bacterium | reverse complement strand
CCCGCTGGAGGCCTCGGGGACCTCGGGCATGAAGGCGGCCATGAACGGCACCCTCAACTGCTCGATACTGGATGGCTGGTGGGTGGAGTGCTTCGACGGCCAGAACGGCTTCACCCCCACCTCGGCCCCTGAGGGCCTCTCGCCCGAGGACACCGACGCCTTCGAGGCCGCTTCGCTGATGGCCACCCTCGAGGATCAGGTCATACCGCTCTATTTCGCCAAGGATTCCTTTGGCTCGCGCGGCCCCTGGTACGAGATGGTGCGTTACTCCATGGCAAGCCTGGTCCCCTACGTCTCGGGCGCGCGCATGGTCAAGCAGTACACCGACCAGTTCTACGTTCCCGCCGCCCGCCGGGCCGCAGTGCTTTTCGCCGAGGGCTTCTCCGCCCTGGGGGAGCTCACCGCCTGGAAGGAGCGGGTCCGTCAGTGCTGGGAGGAGGTGCGCATCTACTCCTTCGAGGTCGACACGGTGCCCGTCGCCGAGGTGGAAGAGGCTCCGGGCGGGGAGTCCTACGAGACCCACAGGCTGCACATCGAGGTCTCGGCCGCCGGTCTCGGCGTCGGTGACCTGGCGGTGGAGGCACTCTACGGCCCGGTACAGCCGGGCAACAACGAGTTCAGCTCCTACGAGGTCGCGCGAGCCTCCTATAACGGCTCCTATCGCACCGAGCCGGAGTTCGAGACCGGCAGCGGCGAGCAGGGGCGAGAGGTCCATCTCTACAGCGTCGAGTTCTCCTGCCGGGTTGGCGGGACATTTGGCTACCTGATCCAGATCTACCCGTACCACCCCCTTCTCGCCAACGACTTCGAGATGGGGATGCGCATCCACACCTGAGCATGCTGTCCGGCCCGGCGTCGGGGGGAAACGCGTGAACCTGGCTGTCATTGCCACTGTGTTTCCGGTGATCTTCCTGGGCGAGCTCCCCGACAAGACCATGTTCGCAAGCCTGCTGCTTGCCGCCAAAGGGAAGCCGCTCGCGGTCTGGAGCGGGGCCTCGGCCGCCTTTGCCGTTCACGTCGTCATCGCGGTCGCCATTGGCGGTGCCATTGCGCTGGTCCCGCACCGCTACGTCGACGGCCTGGCCGCCGTGCTGTTCCTGGCCGGCGCGGTGATGTCGCTACGCGACACCGAGGAGAAGGAGGAAGGCGAGGCGGAGCAGGCCATCTCCTCGGTGAGCTCCCGTCGTCACGCCGCCACCGCCTTCGGGGTCATCTTTGTGGCCGAGTGGGGCGACCTGACCCAGGTGCTCACCGCCACCATGGCCGCCCGCTACCACTCACCCCTCTCGGTTGGGGTGGGAGCCCTGGCGGCATTGGTCCTGGTGGCGGCGCTGGCAGTGGTCGCGGGCAAGCAGTTGTCGCGGGTGCCGGTGAAGATCGTCCGCCGCGTGACCGCCGCCGTCCTCCTGGTTCTCGCCATCGTGGCGGCCGTTGCGGCCATCGCCGGCTCCTAAACCCACTGAGCCAACCACGCCGACGGCGACTAAGCATGGCTGCCGGGAACGGCGCACCTTGGATCGGGCGGCTCGAAGCCCTCAGAAGAGACGGTTGGCGAGCTCACGCCGGTAGTGGCTCCTTCGCGGGTCATCGCTGTCGAGCCGATCAATCAGCGCGATTACGCGATCGCGGGCCCGGCTGTCCCACTTGACTTTGTTCAGGAGGGTTTCAATCTCGGGGATTGGAACACCTTCCAGCTTTCGAAGCTCCTCTTCCCGCCTTTTTCGATCACGCTCCGCGGCCTCTTCGTTCAGCCGGCGGCCCCGCTCGATCATTTTTTCACAGATCGCCTGCTGCTCGGCGCGGTCCTGTCTCTCCTCTTCTTCCGTTGGCTTTCGTTTGAAATAGCTGGCCTCCCAGGGCCCGATGCCAGGACTCTCCCCGGCACGCAGACGATAGCGCAGTGGCGGAAGGCTTTCGCACATCCGGAGCCCCCTCCCGTGAAATTCGAGATCAAGATATCACCTGGCGCAGCGTTCTCGTTGACGCGGGATGCAATACCGAACGATGAGTGGTGCGCCGCTAGGCGAACCACCGCTGCGGTTGGCGATCGTGCGGCGTCTTCGCCAGGCGGCGAGGAAAGGCGGGATCCACGGAGCCTCCAAGGATGCCGATTTCCCGCACGAGGTGCCAAGGCCGGAGGGGCTTGGAGCAACGATCGGAGAGCGACCCTTTCCCGCTTACCGCTTGGGATTCACCTGATATTATTCACGACCGGCGCTCCCTTCGAGTACGGAGGTGGACCCGGTGCAGCTGCTTGCGCTATTGACGGCTTTGGTGGCCATGGTCGTCATGGCGGTGCTCGTGTCCATGGCGATCGGGTTCCTGCTTGGGATGGTCGCGGCGCGTGCAGCTCGACTTGAAGGCGGGGAAGCGCGTAACAAGGCCTGGCTTTGGGCAAGGGCCTCGGCGGTTTGCGGCCCATTCGTGATTGTCTTCAGCCCTATTCTGCCGTTGGTGATCGCAGCGGTCTTCGTTCTGCCGTCGATTGTGTTCTTCGCCACCTTTGCGCTGGCGATGCGCGAAGGCCGCGTCAAGCGAGTTACCTTGGCAAAGCTGCTCTACCTATCAGCCGCTTTCGGAGGGGCTACGGTGAAGCGGCTGGCCAAGATCTCGGTACGGCCGCTCTCCCCGCTGCTGCGAATGGTCGGCGTGCCGCTCGGCTAAGGGCCCGTAGCAGGAAGATGCGCAGCGAAAACGCGGCTTAGCGCAGCTAAGGAATTGACCAGCGGGTCGTCTTGCTCCATCGCACGGCCATTCGCGGTGCGCCGATTAGGGCAGTCCGGCTATGGCGCCGCCCGCTTTGGCGGCGCTGGATCAGCCCTAACTTGACACGAGCGACAAGATCAGCCGTTCGCACGACATCTCGTCTCGAAAATCTGATATGAATCAGTTGTAGCTCGCTGTTCCGGTGGGGCTGGTGCTGAGGGAATGAAGCCCCCAATTCCGAAGGTCCGATTTCACAGCGGTGGCTTAGGCACGAGTGGAGGGGGAATCAGTGACGGTTTCACTGAAGCACGGCGACGTCGTCGATCGGTATCTCGAGGTGCTGCCAGGCGCTGGAACACTTGCCGACACCTTTCTGGACGAGGTGCAACGTAGTATCGAGGGCCAAAAATTAGCGGTGAACCTTGCCCGCGATAGTGCCGTCGCGGGCCTATTTGGGGGCAAGCGAGGAGTCAACAGGCCCGTGCTGCTCGCCACGCCCACGGCGTCCAGCCTCGTGGACTTCTCCCTATACGTCTTCTCAGTCCCCAGTGGCGTGAACTTGACGGTGGGGTGGTATCTGACCGAGGAGGGTCGAGGCAACAAGAACTTTGCCAAGAACCTTGGGGGAGTCGCCAGCGTCATCGGCGCAGCTGCGGCGGTGCATGATTCGATTCGAAATCTGAGCATCTTCGACATGGCGGACTTGCAGGGGATAATGGTGAGCATCCACCAGTTTTCGGTGATGGAGACAATCTTCGCGATCGCCACAAAGGTCAAGTTCGACCACTCGCGCATAGCCCGCCAGAGCAGCGGCTTCTTCAATATCGGTTAGGAGGAATGACGTGATCCTGGCTTCCAGCGGAGACACTTTCTTCAGCATTGTGTTTGCCGTCTACATCGTGGGATTGTTCATCGCGTTCGGAATTTACTCCCTACTGATCTTCTTTGCCCGAGGCTTCTCAATGGGCCGTTCTTCGCGTAAGCGCGGCCCACAGCACCCCGCGCGCGATTCGTTTCTCTGGCCCTTGACCCTTGTGCGTCTCGTTGCCGGTACCTCCCGACGGGCCGCCGGCGAGCAGGGCGGAGTGGCTGGCTCCGACCCGCAGCCCGTCGGTGGGCAGGAAACGCAGAGCGACGCTGGGTTGGGCGATCTTCAGGTCAGGCGGTATGGCCTAATTGACGAGGAAGATACTTAGGCGGGGCCAATGACGCTCGCTGATTTCACGGGCCAGGGTGGCCGGGATCGTGTCGGGTCCCTCTCCTCGAGTCGCGGCTGGGCTTACCGATGGGATTCGGCAGGATGGGGCGAATCGTACCCCGACCAAGACCACGTATTCGCGACACGCGAGATCAAGAGCATTGCCGGCGTCGAGGAGTTCGCCCTGGCGGAGGGCACGCCGGTTTTCCCAGACCTGCGGCGCGTTTCCGAGTCGATGCTCCTAGCGGCTGGCGGCCGCGGCCGCGGCGCCGCGGTTGAGTTCCGCTACCTGACCGAGCCAAAGGATGGCGCTCCAACTCGGGTCAGGATGTTCATCACTTTCAAGGCGTTAGGTCGAGCTGATTCGCGTGCGGGACTTGTGGCCCAGGAGGCCGTCGATGCGATCTGTAGCCACCTGCCAAAAGGCTACGAGTGGGGTGAGCCCGAAGAAGTCGCTTTCCCGACCGATGGCGCCTTGTGGGAAGTGCGTAAGCAGGAGGAGGTTATCAAGCCCACCCTTCTTGACGTTCCGACCAGCTTTTTCTACCTTGCGCACCCCCTGGGTGGGGACGGCCGAGGTTGGTCGCAACTCGGCCGCGCGCTCGCCGCGGCGAAGGAGAAGGTATTGGTGAGCCTGCTCTTCGCGCCCACATCATTGGATCCCGCGGAACAAGAGGCCATCAACACGGTTGTGAGCCTCCTCGAATACTACGGCCAACCGCGCCAGGAGCCGGATGTGCGCGGCCTGATGGAGCAGATACCTGCGGATGCGGGAGCGGCGGCAGCCTGGGCTGTCTGGGGCAACTTGCAGACCTCTCTCAGGCGCTGCGTGCTGGGCAGAGCAACGGTATTTGGTCAGTATGATGCCGCCTTGGCGGTGGCCAAGGCTCTGGCCGCCGCAGTCGGTCTCGGTCCAGAAGATCAAGACTCCGTGCCCCCGGCTGTCCAGCGTCCTCGCGACGTGTACATGCCTTTTGCGCTCCATTCGTTGGGGCTCCTGGACGTCGTGCCATGGGGAGGCCACCCAATCTGGGAGGACCAAGAGGCGCCTCAAATCCTGCGGCGCATTCCTTACTTGTATGGCATCTCCGAGGCGTCGACGCTTGCTGTGCTGCCCGTTCCGGATGACCAGGGCGTTCCAGGATTTCCACGAGCCAGGAGGGTCATTGGGAGGAGAATGGGCCGGTTGGCGTCGGCCGGCGATGGCTTGCGGATTGGCTATCTCCAACACGAGGGTTCTTCGGGTGGGCCCGCAATTCTTCCGCTGGCTGCAATAAACCGTCACGTGCTCGTGGTCGGTGCGCCAGGCTCCGGGAAGACGATGACGGTTCTTAGCCTGCTGACGCATTTGTGGCGCGAACAGAGGGTTCCCTTCCTGGCGATCGAGCCGAGTAAGACAGAGTATCGGTCGCTGCTCGGAGTGCCAGGCTTGGAGGACCTCAAAGTCCTGACTCTGGGCCGTGACGACATTGCACCGTTGCGAATGAACCCGCTTGCCCCGCCCCCGGGGGTCCGCTGCGAGTCTCATATGAGTGCGGTGATGGCGGCATTACGAGCGGCACTGCCCCTTGATCCGCCACTTCCACAGCTGCTCGAGGGTGCGCTCGAAATGAGCTATGAGCAGGCGGGTTGGGATTTCGATACCACCTCCGATCAGGGCATAACGCCTCCAACGCTTCGTGACCTACTGGAGTGTTACGAACTTGGCTTCGACAGGCTCGAGTACAAAGGAGAGGTGAGGGCCACCCTGATTGCAGCCGTGAAGGTCAGGCTCGGCTCGTTGCTAAAGGGCGCACGTGGCCTGTTGCTCGATACGGTCGAGTCGGTGGATATCGCCGGTCTCTTGGATAAGCCGGTCGTTATCGAACTCGACGAGATTGCCGACTCCGAGGACAAGGCCATCCTTGCCGCCTTTCTGCTCGACAGGATCCGCGCGGCCGCAAGGGCGCGGGGCTCCGGCTCCAAGCTTCGGCACGTGACGGTTCTCGAGGAGGCACATAGGCTGCTCGCCAAGGTTGGGGGCCAGGAGAGTGACGGCCCGCGTGGCGCGGCGATTAGGGCATTCTGCGAGGCGATTGCCGAGCTCCGGGCCCTTGGCGAGGGCTTCATAATCAGCAGTCAGAGCCCCGCTGCGCTTGCCGATGCAGCTGTTGCGAACACCGGGACAAAGATTCTTCATCGCTTGGAGAGCGCCGCCGACCGCGACATAGTCCTTGCCGATGTTGACGCCGATGATGATGAACGTAAGGCTGCTGCTCGCCTTGCTCAGGGCGAAGCAGTTATTAAGTGGCCGCAGCTCGATGAGCTTGAGTTCGTCAAGATAATCGCTCCGGATGGCGTCAACAGCGGCCGGCTCGTAACCAATGAAGAAGTCCGAGCCCGGATGGCGGAGATGAGTTCCAGGGTGCGAAGCCTGATTCCGTACCGCCTTTGCACCAAGGACGTGTGCAAGGAGGGATGTAACCCGGCGAGGCGGGCGGATGGAGCGAGGCTTGCCAGGGAGCTCGGAGACGAGGCACGCAAACTCTGGGACGGCAGCAAGCCAAAGACCATTAACGCCCTTGGTCCAATTGCAGCAATGCTTGTGAGGGCTTCACGCGGTGACGTTCCGTGCGCCTACTGCACCGCTGTCCATTTGGCAATCCGCGGCGATGCCTTTGCCGTGCCGGGGAAGGGTCGTGACATACGTTCCACGCTCGCACTGGGCGTGAGAGAGGCGGCAAGGCGGATCGATGGAACACCCTGAGGATCCCGAGTCATCCGGTTGGGAGGATCCCGAGTCCTCCGCCGAGCAGAACCCCGAGTCCTCCGGTTGGGAGGATCCCGAGTCCTCCGCCGAGCAGAACCCCGAGTCCTCC
>JAJZLQ010000109.1 GCA_021850605.1 Actinomycetes bacterium | reverse complement strand
TTGTAGAACAAGAGATCTGGGGACACCTGTGCTGCCACTACGCGATTCGCACCATGATGTACGAAGCCGCGGCTCACGGAAACAAGGAGCCCGAGAGGATATCTTTCATCTCAGCGCTGCGTATCGCGCGCCGATCTCTGGCCCAACAGGGCGCCTTTTCCCCCTCACGACCCTGAGGCTAACGCACATGTCTGGACGTGGGCGATCACCGCACTGCTTCGGAGGCTGAATCCACTTCGCCGCACAAGATCCAATCCCCGGGTAATCAAGCGCAAGATGCCCAAATGGCAAGTGAAGCGTTCCCATCATGCCGACTGGCCCCAACCCACCGGTCCGCCACGTGCGACAATCCGACCGCCTAACTGAACGGTATTGCGGCTAGCCCCCGGCAATTGCGCCGACCACCATAAGAACCTCCCGGCCGCCCGAGAGGGCGGTCGGGAGCGGGTCATCCGGGCTGAGGTTGGAGTAGTCCTGCTCGGCCACGAAGAAGCGGATATAGGGCCTGCGCCGGCCGGTGGCGGGATCGCGGATGGTCCCCCGCAGCATCGGATAGGACGCCTCAATGGCGTCTATGACGCCCCTCAAGGTAATCTCACCCGCCACCTCCACCCCGACCTCTTTCCCGACGCCGGCCAAGGTACGCAGCTGCTCGGGGAGTCTGACTCGGATCACGAAAGTGTCTGGACCTCCACTGACAGCACTGCTGGAAGGTCACGGACGATCTCGGTCCAGCTGTCGCCATCGTCCGCGGAGGCGTACACCTGTCCCGCGGTGGTACCGAAGTAGACGCCGCAGGGATCGAGGTCGTCGAGGGACATGGCCCCGCGAAGCACGTTCACGTAGCAGTTTTCCTGCGGTAGGCCGCTGGTGAGCGGCTCCCACTCGTTCCCGCCGGTGCGGCTGCGATATACCCGCAGGCGCCCTTCCGGGGGAAAGTGCTCGGAATCGCTGGTGATCGGCACCACGTAGACGGTCTCGGGCTCGTGGGCATGCACCCCTATGGCGAAGCCGAAGTCGCTGGGCAGGTTGCCGCTTATCTCGCGCCAGTTGGCGCCCCCGTCGTCGGAGCGCATCACGTCCCAGTGCTTCTGCATGAAGAGCACCTCGGGCCGGTCCGGGTGGTTGGCGATGCGATGCACGCAGTGGCCTATCTCCGCATCCGGGTCGGGGATGTATTCGGAGCTGAGCCCCCGGTTCATCGGCTTCCAGTTCTTGCCGCTGTCCTCACTCCCGAAGACACCGGCCGCGGAGATGGCGATGCGCAGCTGGGCGGGATCTGCGGGGTTGGAGAGGATGGTGTGCAGGCATAGGCCGCCGGCGCCCGGCTGCCAGCCGCTTCCCGTGCTCGCGCGCAGGGAAGTGAGTTCGTTCCAGTTCCTGCCACCGTCTTCCGAGCGGAAGATGGCTGCATCCTCGGCTCCTGCCAGCACTACGTCGGGGTCCTCCCGAGACGGATGGAACTGCCAGATCCGGGTGAATTCGAAGGGTCTTTCGCTGCCGTCGTACCAAAGGTGGTTGCCGGGTCCGGAGCCATAGGTGAATTCGTTGCCGATCGGCTCCCAGTTCTTCCCGCCGTCATCGGACCGCTGGATCACCTGGCCGAACCAACCCTTGGAGAGCGAGGCGAAGATCCGCTTCGGGTCCGCGGGCGAAGCTTTGACGTGGAAGACCTCCCAGCCGCCGAAGAGCGGCCCCTCCACCTTCCAGTCCTGGCGCTTGCCGTCGGAAGTAAGGACAAACGCCCCCTTGCGCGTGCCCACCAGCAGGCGGACTCCACTCATGATGCACCCCCTTCACGGCCGGGCAATGCCGGGCCGGTACAAAAGGCTACCGCTGCGCTGATGTGCAACCCTGGGAAAGAGCGGCGAATGTCGGCGGCTATTCCGAGGGGCGGATTTGTGCCAAGTCCGGTGCCCGCGGTGCCGCAGCCGCGCTGACGGAGGGCGCCAATGCATAGGCGATGGAGGCGAGTACAAGATCCTGGGCGGCTATGGCCGGCAGCAGTGCGGGATGGATCACTGCGACCGCGGCCTCGGCCGGCGCTCCAAAGGCCATGATCGCCCAGGCCCTCTTCGAGGTGGTCATAGATGCACGCAACCGGGTGGCGAGAGCGCGCGTCGAGCTGTGCAGGGCTCGTCGGTGCTCGGCGGAGCCCGGCCCGAAGAGTGCAAAGGCGGCCAGAGCCGCGAGCAGCGCCATGGAGAGGGCATCCAGTGCCGCCCCGGCGCGGTCGGGGGTGGTGAGGATCCACGAGAAGGCCGCAGCCGCACCTAGCGCCGCCAGCGGCGCGCCGGCCGCAAAGAGGATCGGGAGTAGCAGCGGGAGATAGCTGCTCCAGAGAATCGGGGTGGCCAGGAGCGCGATGGAGACGGCGCCCGCGAAGGCGCGGCTGTCCGAAGGGTCCCGTTGGCGGACGCGCAGCATGCCGAGCGCGGCTGCGATGGCGGCAAGCTGCGGGACCAGGCGTGCAACGCCGACGCCGGCCAACGGCGCGAGGATGGCGCTGGAGGACCATCCTTGCACCGACTCGTGCTTGGAAAGGGACAGCAGTAGCCGGGTGTATCCGATGGCCCCGATGGGTCCGATGAGAAAGCCGGCGCCCAGCAGGGCTGCGGAAAATGCCAGGGAGAGCAGGAACGCCTTGTAACGGCGAGTGGCGGCAAAGAAGACCAGCAGCGCCAGCAGGTAGAGCTTCGACGTCCCTGCCAGTGCCACGGCCGCTGCGGCCACCGCCGGCGAGTCCCGCCAGCGCCAGGCCACAGCGACACCGAGCACGAGAAACGGGGTGAGCGTGCCCATCTGCAGGCTGACGATTACCGGCGTGGCCAGGCCGGCAAGGAAGAGAGCCGGGCCGGACGACACCCCCATGAACCGGAAGGATGCTGCATAGGCGCCAAAAGAAAGCGCGACCCAGAGTTTGGCGGCGGCGAATGGCGTGAGGAGCGTCAGTGGTGTCATGGCGGCGGCCACCCATACCGGATAGACGTAGGAGGAGCCGTCGTAGACCTGGGGGCTCCCCAGGCGCGGGTAGGGGTTGTGGCCATGGGCCAGGGCGACGGCGGCCTTGTAGAAGACGAGAAAGTCGGCCTGGTTGTCACGGCTCGCCATCAGGAAGACAAATGCAAGGCCGGCGATGAACCAGGGCACGAGGCGCCTAACGCCGCCTATTTCCATCCGCACCGGGCTGCTGCTCCCGCCTTCCATCAAGGAAGAGCCTACGGCCGAGCGCGCCGAAAGCGTAGCGGCTGTGGTTGCTTCCCTTGTCGGCGGCCGCCTGGCGACCCTTGGATCGAGACATTCCGCGGTCTCGGATCCGGCCTGGCGATCGGGGGAATTCGTCCACCCTTCTCGGCGGAGGCATGTGTCCTTCGAGCCGATCCATTCACAGGCGGTTGACCCGACGCAAGAAGTGGTGTTTTCCGAGACGAGGCTTTGCTCCGGGGTCGTTGCCCAAAGCGGGATGACCAGACCCGGGTCGGACATCCCGTGAATACAGTCGCCGGCCGGCTAGTGGCCGGCCGGCGACGTCGAGCATTCTCAGGTGTCGCTCCGAACGGTGCCTCTTAGGCCGAGCGGCGTCGCTTCCACGGGAAGACGAGGATTGCGCCCGTCATGGCCAGGGTTGCAAGTGCAAGCCTCCAACCGAGAGAGTCCCATGGCGCGCCTGTGTTCGTCGACGGAACGGTAATGCCGGTGGTCTGCGAAGTGGATCCGTTGCTGGCCTGGTTATTGCTGCCAGTGGTAGTCGGCCCGCTCGATGTCGTGGTGCTGCCGTTGCTGGCCTGGTTATTGCTGCCAGTGGTAGTCGGCCCGCTCGATGTCGTGGTGCTGCCGTTGCTGCCCTGGTTATTGCTGCCAGTAGTTGTCGTCGCCGCGGTGGTCGTCGTGGTCGGATGCGTGGTCGTCGTGGTCGGATGCGTGGTCGTCGTGGTCGGATGCGTGGTCGTCGTGGTCGGATGCGTGGTCGTCGTGGTCGGATGCGTGGTCGTCGAGGTCGAGCCGGTTGTGGTGGTTGGGTAGTACTTGCCTGGGATGTCGCTCAAGTAGAGCCCGAAGTCGGCTTCCGTGTTGCCTGTGTCTATTGTCGCCTGTGCGCTGGTGGGGGGTAGTGGCGCTCCAGTGGACGGATCGGTGTTAGAGGCATTCTCGTACACCCAGATATGCCACGAGCCGTTTTTGTCAAGCACCGCTGAGTGCGCATAAGAGCAATAGGTGTTCCAGCAGACATAAAGATCCACGAAGTCGGAGATGGTGACGTTCGTGGGAATCTTGTTGACGACGAAGTTCCAATAGGTCCCGCTGTTCGTCGTCGTGGAGTTGAGCGAGCCCCCGGCGGTGCACGTGGTGTTGGGCGTCGCATAGGAACAAGTTGACGGACCGGTTGGTGATTGTGCGCTTGCGGCCTCGGGGAGTATGAAGACTACTCCCAAGGAGGCGCCGCCAAGCGCCGCCGATGCCAGCAGACGAATGGTGCGACCCATGACTGCGACCCTTCTCTATTTACAGGTAGTTTGCGACCCTCGGCATTTGGTTTGCGAGACCCAGCCGCCACAACTCGTAGCAGCTACATGCCCTTGGATCCTGACACTACTCTGAGTGCAAATTATAACTCATCGATTTCGCCATGAAAATAGAGTGGCGTTGAAACATTTGTGCCGTTGGCCACAAAAGAGTGTCCATCCGACCTGTTGAGGGCGATTCGCTTTTCGTGGCGGACCTGCCACTTTACCTACTCTTCCCGCCCTCGATACTAAAAGGGGCACCGACTCCGCCACCATTTGTGGTGATACCGTCGCACAGGCCGGGCTACAACCAACCCTTGGGGGCTTCGCAAAATGTTTGCAGGATGCGCCTTATTTGGTCGCTCTGCGCGTGCGCGCCTGCCGTCCGAATCCGTGTCGCACTGCGTCGCAACGGGCGATCGGAGGCGCCCCTCGTGCCCCGGCCGACCGGTTGTCACACCGAGATGCTATGGTCTTCGCCGGCTCCAGATTGCGCCCTAAGGTCCTCCGGCCCGGTGCAAGGCAACCGTCCCGTGGAAACGGTGCCCCCGGAGGAAGAGCCGGCCCGCGCGCAGTGTGCAGGCAAAGCACGGAGGCCGGCGGTAGGCGGGCCTCCCCGCAGTGGAGGTGTCGCCTTGGGCTTGACCGTTCATGTTGGGTGTGGATTCCTGCAGGGCCAGACCGAGTTCGGCGAGCAACGATGTCGTTGCTCACCCGCCTTGAAGTGGCAGCGTGGCGACGTCCCCGAGCTTCGCCAGCTTTGCCCTTCCTGCCTGTCGGCTCCGGCGGGAGGGCCGAGTCGCTGGTCGGTCCTGGTGTGCCGGAGGTGCTGGAAGGAGAACAGGGCCAAATATCACCTTCCGCTCGCTCGCCATTCCATTCCCAACGCAATCCTGCTCGAAGCAGATGCAGGCTCTGAGGAAGTTGCCAGGTTCCAGGCGGAGATCCTGGGGATGGTCGATATCCAGCGGCGCCTTGGTGAGTGGCGGCGAGTGCACCTACAAAGGTTGCTCGCTCACGCTGGGTTCGAAGCGGTGGCGGAGATGCCGGAGGATCTGGTCCATCTCCTGGCGCGGTTGTATCTTCCGCCGCCCCAGGAGGCGATCCTCGGCCTGGCAGCTTGGCTCAGGGAGGGAGGATCGGTGCCCGCCGGCTGGTAAGGCGTCCGGGCGCCCAACCGGTGGTGCGACGGCCTGGGGGAAAGCTGCGCCGGAGGAGTTTCAGCCAGCATTCAACCGCGGTGCGCTAGATTCCAGCGGCGGATGAGCGAAGTGACCGAGTGGCATGGCGGTGGGCGTAGGTTTCTTCCGCGCGTCAACCGCGTGGTTCTTGCCATCCTCGCGGCCGCCACGTCGATGCTGCTGATCGTGGGAGCCGTCCGCCTGCGCCAGGTGACGACTCCGCCTCCGCCGGCCGCGACCGGACGTGTGTCGGCTGAAGGTCAACAGGTGATCGACGGCTTTGGCGCGTCAGGGGCCTGGTGGTCCGGCCCCGTCTACGGAATGCCGCTGGCGACGCGGCAGGATGTCGGGAAGCTGCTCTTCTCGAAGGCCGGCCTGGATCTCAGCCAGTTCCGTTACAACATCGGCGGTGGAGGAGTGGGGGTGCACACCCCTTGGAAGGCCGCACCCACCTTCTTGACCTCCTCCGGATCATATGATTTCGGGGCTGACCCGGCAGGGATCTACTTCCTCAAGTTGGCCGCCTCCTACCACGTGCGGGACCTTATCGGCTTTGTCAACTCCGCTCCCGCGGTCTTTACCAGCAATCATCGATCCTGCGGCGGTACCCTCATTCGCAGCGATATCGCCGCCTATGCAAACTACCTAACCACCGTTGTGCTCGGCATCCGCCAGCACTTCGGAGTGAAGCTCAACTACGTATCGCCTATGAACGAGCCCGATGGCGCCATGGCCCCCTGCGTTCAGGAGGGAATGCGGGTGCCGGTCGGGGAGAGGGCCGCCGTGGTGGTCAGTCTCGGCCGCGACCTTGCGGCCAGGGCTCCCTGGGCCAAGGAGATTGCGGACGAATCCTCCCAGGTCGCCTTCCAGCTGATGCCTGAGCTCCCGCGCTGGGTGCACCGTGACGGCGCGATCCATTACCTCGCCTACGTGGCCCACCACACCTACGACTATCCCGGCCCAAAGGTCTTGAGCGCGATGCATGCGCTGCTGAAGCGCCTCGGGCTGCACTCGTGGATGACCGAGATCTGCTGTTACAACGGGGCGAGGTTCGGCTACCAGTACGATCCGACCATGGTATCGGGGATGTGGCTGGCCAAGTCCATCTATAACGACCTCGTCTACGGAGGGGACTCGGCGTTCCAGTGGTGGACGGCGCTCTCCCCCAACCTTGGGTGTGAGCCTGCCAGCGACCAGGGTTGCGCCAAGCGGGCGAACATCCTGGGGCGGAACGACGGTTTGGTCTACTATGACCTCAACTACCGGCAGGACGGGGATACGAATTTATACACCACCAAGCGCTACTACGTCATGGGCAACTATTCGCGCTTCATCGCCCCTGGCTCAGTGTTGCACCGCATTACCGGCCTGCCTCCCGGATTGGAGGGTCTTGCCGCACTCAAGCAGGGAAGATGGTCGCTGGTACTGATAGATGACCGTTCGCCTAACTCCCCGCGTTTCCGTGTTGCGATAACCCTGCCTGGCCATCCGCGCAAGCTGCGGCTGGAAGGTTCGGCGGTTACAAGCCAGAGCGCCTCCTGGGCTAAAGTCAAAGACGTGGCGGTCTCGGACAGTGGGGTGGTGAGCTTCCCGACGTCTGGTCAGGACGTGATCTCGCTCGAACTCGGGCCGCCAGGTGTCTCGGCCTAGGAGTTCCGCCTTGACGGCCGACTGCTCCGGGGCTGCGGGAATGTTTTCCGAGGAGAGGGGTGCAATGGGGGAATCTGCCAGGGTGCGTTTCGCGGTGGTGCTGGCCGCCGGGGAAGGCACCCGGATGAAATCTTCACGGCCCAAGCCGCTTATCCGCCTGTGCGGCAAGCCGATGATTGCCCACATCCTGGAGGCCCTCTTTGCGGCGGGGCTCGAGGAGGCGGTGGTGGTGATCGGTTTCAAGAGTGACTCGGTGCGCGAGAGCGTCAACCGTTTCGCCCCGGCCGGCATGCACATCAGTTTCGTCGAGCAGAACCGTCAACGCGGTACCGGCGACGCGCTGGCCGCCGCGCTGACCGCGCTTCCCGATCCTCTGGGGTATGCGGGTAAGGAGCCACCGGTGGTTATGGTGGTCCCGGGCGACACCCCTTTGCTCCGGGCTGAGACCATAGCGTCATTGCTGGACGCCCATGACGCCGCCAGGAGCGCGGTTACCCTGGCTTATTCGGAGGTCGAGGACCCTGCCGGTTACGGAAGGGTGATCTTCGGCAAGGGTGATGCGGTCGCCAAGATCGTGGAGGACAGGGACGCCAGCCAGCAGGAGCGTAGCTCCAAGCTGATCAACGCGGGGTTCTATGCCCTCAACCTGGACTTCCTCGCCCCGGCGCTCCGGCGGCTCAATCCCAGGAACGCCCAGGGTGAGTACTATCTGACCGATGTCATCGAGATCCTGGCCAAGGCGGGCTACTCGGTGGCGGGTTACCGCCTCGGCGACCCCATCGAGGCCCATGGGGTGAACGACAGGCACCAGCTTGCGGAGGCCGAAAGGCGGATGCGGGAACGCATAAACGCCTCCTTCCTCATGCGTGGAGTCAATCTTGTCGATCCGGCCAGTATTTACATCGACTCAACCGTGGAGATCGGCCAGGACACTACAATTTGGCCGGGATCTTTCTTGGTTGGCCAGACCGCGATAGGAAAGGGCGCCGAGATCGGGCCGGAGGTGAGGATCTGCGACTCCGTGGTCGACGACGGCGCGCGCGTGGTTCGCTCCGAGCTGGAGGGCTGCCACGTCGGCCGCGAGGCGGTGGTGGGTCCGTATGCAGTGCTCAAGTCCGGGGCCAAGGTGCCGCCTGAGACGGAAACCGGATCGTTCGTGGTTTTGGAGTAGCGGTGGAACTGGTTCCTAGGAAGCGTTTGGAGATCTACAGTGGGCGGTCCCACCCCGAGTTGGCCGCCGAGGTGGCATTCCACCTCGATGTGCCGTTGGGCAAGGTGGACTTGAGGGAGTTCGCCGACGGGGAGATCTACTGCCGCTTCGGAGAGTCGATCCGTGGCAAGGACATCTTCATCCTCCAGTCGCACGCTTATCCCGTCAACTCCGCCATCTTCGAGCAGCTGAACATGATCGACGCCGCCAAGCGCGCCTCCGCGAAGCGCATCACCGCCGTCTGTCCCTACTACGGCTACTCGCGCCAGGACCGCAAGGCCTCGGGCCGCGAGCCGATCACCGCCAAGCTGGTGGCCGACATGCTCGCTGCCGCAGGTGCCGACCGGATCATCGCCGTCGACCTGCACTCCGGTCAGATCCAGGGCTTCTTCGACGGACCGGTGGACCACCTGACCGCAATGCCTGTACTCATCGACTACCTGCGCGCCAACGCGGACACCGACACCGTCATCGTCGCCCCCGACGCCGGCCGGGTAAAGGTCGCCTCGCGTTTCTCCCTCTACCTGGACATGGAGCTGGCCTTCGTGCACAAGCGCCGCCCTCGCGGCAAGGCCAACGTGGTGGAGGCACTCGACGTGGTGGGTGACGTCGAAGGCAAGCGCTGTGTGATCATCGACGACATGATCGATACCGCGGGCACCATTACCGCGGCGGCGGAGCTGCTGATGAAGCAAGGTGCCGCCGATGTCTGGGCCATGGCCACCCACGGCATTCTCTCCGACCCGGCCAGCAAGCGGCTGATGGACTCTCCCATCTCCAAGGTGGTGATCACCAACACCCTTCCACTCGCGCCCGAGCGGCGCATCCCGAAGTTGGAGGTGCTTTCCATCGCAAAGGTGATCGCCCAGGCCATCGGCGCCGTATTCGAGGACACCTCGGTCTCGGACATCTTCGGCGGGGAGAACCTCTCCTAGGGCTGCCAAGTCGGCGCAGGTGGCGCCAGCGGTTACCACTAGGATTCTTTGGGCTGTATTGAAGCCCGGTCGGGCTTGATAGTTTTCTCTGCGAGGTTCCCAAGGTGTCCGATGTAGTCATGCAGGCCGTTAGCGGCCGTGAGCTGGGTAGCCGGGCTTCGCGGCGCCTGCGTGCCGAGGGCTTCGTCCCCGTCTCTCTCTACGGCGGAGCCGGTCAGCCTGAGGTTGCCGCAGTCGGAGCGCGCGAGCTGGGTAACCTGGTGGCCCATCGTCCCATCGTCGGCTCGATCCTCGAGATCGAGTTGGACGGCAAGCGTCACGCCACCCTGGTCAAAGAAGTCCAGCGCCATCCGGTAAAGCGGTCGCTGCTTCATGTCGACCTCCAGCTTCTAACCGCCAAGCAGTCCGTCACCGTCGCAGTCCAGCTGATCGCGGGCGATGGCCTGCAGCTCGTGAGGGACACCATCGAAGTGACCGGCTCGGTCTCGGCGGTACCTGTCTCGATTGAGGTGACCCCGGCCATGGTCGTGGACGGGGCGGTGGCTGCGGGGGCGCTCAAGCTCCCCAAGGGTATCGAGCTTGCTTCCGATCCGGAGTCCGTGGTGGCCACCGAGATCGACGGCCAAGAGGGAGAGTGAGCGGGCGGCGGTGAAATCCGTCAAGATCGTGCTCGGTCTCGGTAATCCGGGGCCGGAGTATGTTTCATCCCGTCACAACTTCGGCGCACGTTCCCTGCAGGTGGCGTGCAAGCGGAGGGGGCTACGGCTGGTCCCATCGCTCTCCAGCCGATCGCTGCTGGCCGAGGAGCGCCAGGGCCTGGAGGTTGTGGCCTTCGCCTTTCCTCAGACCTACATGAACGACTCCGGCGCAGCGCTGCGCGGTCTACTCCGGCGCTACCACATCACCTCGCCGGCCGATCTGATCGTCCTTCACGACGAGTTGGACCTTGCCCCCGGCGTAGTGCGCATCAAGGCCGGAGGCGGCGTTGCCGGCCACAACGGCCTCAAGTCCATCGTGGTGCACTTCGGCTCCTCCTCCTTCACCCGCGTGCGGGTCGGCATCGGCCGGCCCACTGGCAGCCAGAGCGTCACCGACTACGTGCTGGCCCGCCTTACCCAGCGTCAGCTGGAATCCTTCGAGGCCGAGTTCGAGGCGGCCGCCGACGCGCTGGACCTCATCCTGGCCAAGGGAGTGGAGGCGGCGATGAACGAGTTCAACGGACGCTAGGCCCATCGTGAATGTGATCGGCTACCTGATAAGCCGCCTGGTCGATGCGCATGCGCTCTCCGCCGCCGAGAGGCCCGGCTCTTCCTTCGTAGCCGGCGAGGCGGCGTTCGCCCCAACCCTGGCCGCCATCGCCTCCGAGCTGGCTCCCGACGCCCACCTTGCAGTGGTGGTGCCCAGCGAGAACGATGCCACGCAACTCGCCGCCACGCTGGCGGCATACGCCCCGGTGGCCGGTGCCGCCCTGGTCCCGGCCTGGGACACCTTCGCCCTTGAGCGCGTCTCCCCCCGGGCCGAATCAATGGGCGCCCGCCTGCGCCGGCTTCGCGCCCTGCGGCGGCGCGACGAGGACGGGGCTCGCATCCTGGTCTTTTCCGCACGCTCGGCGGCCCAGCGCATCTCGCTCGCCATGCTTGACTACGAACCCCTGGTGCTGGCGCAGGGTGCACAAATCGACTTGGACGAAGCCGCGGCACGCCTGGCGGCTATGGGATATCGCCGGGAATACCAGGTCGAATCGATTGGCGAGTTCTCGGTTCGCGGCTCCATCCTCGACGTCTTTCCCGCCGATGCCGCATCACCGGTGCGCGCAGACCTCTTTGGCGACGAGATCGACAGGCTGGTGGAGTTCGGCTTGGCGGACCAGCGTGCGGGTGCGGCGCTGGAAAGGGTGGAGGTGCATCCAGCCCGGGAGTTCCGGCCGCTGGAGGAGCACCGTGCGGAGGCATCCAGGCTGGCGGAGCGATATCCCGCCCTTGCTCCGGTCTTCAGCCGCATTGCCGAGGGCGAACTCTTCGACGGCATGGAGTCCTTCGCGGCCTTCTTTGCCGATTTCTCCGCCGGCCCTCTCTCACTCCTGGCGCCGGGTGACCGCCTGGTGGTGAGCGAAGCCGCCCGGGTTACCGAGCGGGTGACCGCCCTGGTCGAGGAGGAGCGGGACCTGCTCAGGGCTATCGGCCCCACCTGGCAGCTGGAGGAGGATGGGCTCGAGGAGCTCAGCCTCTACAGCGACGCCTCCACTCTGCTGGAGGGCTCCTTGGTCCCGGTCTCGTTGCGCTCCGCCGTTGCCTCCGCAGGTGGTGGAGCCGCGGTGGCCGTCGACCGGCCTGAGCTCGCCGACCGTCGTGACGAGTCCATCGTCGCCGCGCTTCGCCGGGACCTGGCCGCCGGGATGCTGACCGTGATCAGCGCCGACACCGTGGCCATGGGAAATCGCATCATCGCCTCCCTGCGTGAGGCCGGCGTTACCTCCAAGCCCGTGCGCAGCGGGGAAGAGCTTGCTGCGCTCGCCCGTACGCCGGCGCGTTCCCGCCCGGTCGCCTGTGTCATCACGCCCCTGGAAGCGGGCTTTCGCTCGGACAGCGCCGCCCTGAGCGTCTACGCACCTTTCGACCTCACCGGGCGCAGGCCCAAGCGGACCACCGCACGGTCCTCGGCGCGGGCCACCTCCGCGCTCTTCGAGAGCCTGGAGCCGGGCGCGTACGTGGTGCACGACTTCCACGGCGTCGGTCAGTACCTGGGCATGGTCCGCCGCGAGGTGGACGGGGTGGAGCGCGACTACCTGGAGATCGAGTACCGCGACAAGGCGCGGCTCTTCCTTCCCACCGATCAGATGTCGGTCATCACCCCCTACACCGGAGGCGAGAAGCCCGCACTGTCGCGAATGGGGGGCCAGGAGTGGCACCGTACCAAGGCCAAGGTGCGCAAGAATGTGGAGCGCATCGCCCAGGAGCTGGTTCTCCTGTACCAGAAGCGCATGAACGCCGAGGGCTTCGCCTTCGCGCCCGATTCGCCGTGGCAGGCGGAGATGGAGGACCTCTTCCCTTACACCCTTACCCGCGACCAGGCCTCCGCGGTGGAGGCTGTCAAGTCCGACATGGAGGCCGCCCGCCCCATGGACCGGCTGCTTTGTGGCGACGTAGGCTTTGGCAAGACCGAGGTTGCCTTGAGGGCCGCCTTCAAGGCGGTCCAGTCGGGCAAGCAGGTGGCCGTGTTGGTGCCGACCACGCTTCTTGCTCATCAGCACCACCAGACATTCGCCGAGCGCTTCGAGCCGTTCGGGGTGCGAGTCGAGGTGGTCTCGCGCTTCCTGGGGCCGGGTGAGACCCGCGAGGTGCTGGCCGGCCTGGCCACCGGGAGGGTGGACGTGGTGATCGGCACCCACCGCCTGCTATCCAGGGACGTGCACTTCTCCGATTTGGGCCTTTTGATCGTCGACGAGGAGCAGCGCTTCGGAGTCAACCACAAGGAGGCGATCAAGAAGATGTCCGTCGGCGTGGACGTGCTCACCATGAGCGCCACCCCCATCCCCCGGACGCTCGAGATGTCGCTCACCGGCTTGCGGGACCTGTCCCTGCTGACCACCCCGCCCGGCTCCCGCCAGCCCATACTCACCTATGTCGGTTCCTACGACGAAGCCACGGTGGAGGAGGCCATCCGGCGCGAACTCCTGCGCGAGGGCCAGATCTTCTTCGTGCACAACCGGGTGATGGACATCGAGACAGTGGCCTCGCGCCTTCACCAGCTGGTGCCCGAGGCGCGTATCGCCGTGGCGCACGGGCAGATGGATGGGACGGAGCTGGAGAAGGTGGTGGACGCCTTCTGGCAGGGCGAGACGGATGTGCTGGTCTGCACGACCATCATCGAGTCCGGGATCGACATGCCGGCTGTCAACACCCTGGTGGTGGACCGGGCGGAGTGGATGGGCCTCTCTCAGCTGCACCAGCTGCGCGGAAGGGTTGGCCGAGGTGGCATAAAGGCCTATGCCTACCTGCTGCATGCCCCGGACACCAAGCTCACCGACGAGGCGTACGAGCGCCTGAAGACCATCGGCGAGGCTGTGGAGCTGGGGGCCGGCTTCAGGATCGCCATGCGCGACCTGGAGATCCGTGGGGCGGGAAACCTGCTCGGGCGGAATCAGTCAGGGCACATCGCAGCGGTTGGCTACGACACCTACGTGAAGATGGTTAAGGACGCGATCGCATACTTGAACGGTGAGGAGTCCACGGCGCGCCCCGAGGTGCGCGTGGACGTGGCGGTGACCGCCGCCATTCCGAATTCCTATGTGGCCAAGGACGACCTGCGGCTGCAGGCCTACAAGGAGCTGGCGGACTGCTTCGACGACGCCGCGGTGGACGAGCTGGCCAAGGGGTGGGAGGACCGTTTCGGGCGCATCCCGGCCGAGACGTCGGCCTTGATCGACGTCACGCGCATCCGTAACCGGGCGGTCGAGGTGGGCGCCTCGGAGGTACGCGCCGAGCGCATCGGCGGCGCGCTGGGAAGACGCCTGCGCCTGCGCGTGGTGGGCGCGTCTTTGCCCCAGAGCGCGCTGGTCAACTTCCAGCGCCGGTTCGCCAAGGCCGCCTTTCATGAGCACTCCCGGACGCTTACCTTGGAGGTGGTGGGCCAGGAGTCGCCCACCGGGCTGGCGTTGGAGGTACTGGACCTGGTGCTGGCACGTCAGAACCCCAATACATCCCGGCACAGCTAGATTCTTTCTTGTTGTGTGCAGTGCTCGTGGACGGGAGGAAGATGGCGCAACCTGGAGCGTCGCTCACGCAGTTCGCTAAGAGTCTCTCGGCCTTCCTCGTCGAGGCCGGCTGGGAGGAGGACAGCAAGGAGGACTTGACCACCTTCCTTGGTGGCACCACCACCGACAGCCTCGAGCTCGGATACATGTGCAATCTCGCTCCCGACTCCGACCAGGTGGCCGTCTCCGTCGTCTTCGAACATCACGTCGAGCCCGAGCTTCACATGAAGCTGCTGATGCTCATGAACGAGATGAACAAAGGCGCCCTTCCGGGCGCCGTCTCCTATCACTTCGATGACGAGCTGGTGGAGGTGTGCTCCAGCCTCCTGGTGGGCGGCCTCGACGAGCTGGAGGCGGAATGGGTGGAGGAGATCGCCGTCGACTCCTTCCTCCAGGTACATGAGCTGCTCATCGGCATGGCGCTGGCCGCACACATGGCAATCTCAGAGCTGGCGGGAGGCGCCGGCGTCGAGGACGCATTCTCCAAGTTCACCGGTGCGGTCGATGCCTTCATCGCCGCACTGGAGATCGACCTGGAGGACGACTGATCTTCGCCCCCGTGTGGGCGGAGCCTGATCCGGAAGGAAGTAGATGCCCATGCGGTTTCGCCGCAAGTACGGAGTAATGCTGCCCGCCGTTCTAACGGCCGGCCTGGTTGCCTCGGGCTGTACCACCACCACCCCGTATGCCGCCAAGGTCGGGTCCCAGGTGATCAGCGTGGCCGCCCTGAATCGCGAGGCCTCGGACTTGGCTTCCAACTCTGCCTTCGTCTCGACCATCTCCCAGTCGGTGCAGGTGAAGGGGAGTGGAACCAACACTTACACCACGAGATTCATGGACACGGTCCTGGGCCGGCGCATCGCACTGGTTCTGATCCAGCAGGCTTTGAACAAGCTCCGCATCGGGCTTTCCACATCCTCGCCGATCGCCATCCTGACCGCCGAGCAGTCCTACGGGGGCCCCCAGGCCTTCGCCGCCTTCTCAAAGTCCTATCAGCACCAGCTGATCACCGACACCGCCGACATCACCGCGCTCGAGGCCTACCTGACCAGGACCAACATCTCCATCCCGGCACTGCAGAGCTTCTACAGCGCGCATCCGGAGCAGTTCACCCAGATCTGCTCCTATCACATCCTCTCCTCCACTCTCTCGGCCTCCCAGAAGATCTATGCGCAATTGCAGGCGGGAGCCAACTTCGCCCAGCTGGCCAAGTCCCAGTCCGCCGACTCGGCTTCTGCTCAGGCCGGCGGCTACCTGGGATGCGGTACTTACGCCCAGTATCAGAACGCTTTTGGAACCGCTTTCGCCAACACGGTGGCATCGGCACCGCTCAACAAGCCTCAGCCGCCGGTGGCGGAGAAGAGCGGATACGGGGTGGCCATGGCCGGCTCTCGTTCGCTGATCCCCTTCCAGCAGGCGATACCTTCCGTGGTGGCGACGCTCTTCGGCTCTGCGGGCAGCACGGCCGTGGGCTCCTTCGTCTCCGGCCTGGCCAAGGCGGCCAACATCCGGGTGAATCCGGCTTATGGTTCGTACAAGATCTCCGGCACCACCGCCCAGGTGGTACCGCCTCCCACTCCCGCTCCCTAGGCCATGGGCGCTTCCGGCCCATCCAAAGCCCGCTTGGCGGTGGTCGGCCTTGGCTCCGGCGGCGAGGGCACAGTCACCCTGGCGGCCCTGGACACACTGGCCTCGGCCGACATGGTCGTTCTCAGGACCACCGTTCACCCCGGCGTGCGCGAGCTTTTCACCCGCCCGGAGCTGGCCGCGAGCAGCGTCTACTCCTGCGACCCGCTTTATCTGACCTCCTCGGATTTCGAGGAGGTCTACGCCTCCATCGTCGAGCGTTTAATCTCCCTGGCCGGTATGGGAGAGCTCTCGGCCGGCCAAGCCCTTGCCGGGCTGGAGCTGCTCTCCGGCCCTTTGCGGCAGGAGCCCTTCAAGGGCCGGGTCGCCTATGCCGTCCCCGGATCGCCACTGGTGGCCGAGCGAAGCGTCGAGCTGCTTGTTGCGCGCATGGGTGGGGAGATGGATGTGGTGCCCGGCCTATCCTTCTTCGACCTGGCCGCCTCGCGGGTCCAGGTTGACCCCTTCTCCTCCTCGTTGACCCTGGTCGATGCCGAGGAGCTGCTTGCCAGGCCGGGGCGCTATACGGGCGACCTGCTCGTGGCGCAGGTCTGGAGCGCGGAGCTGGCTGCCGAGCTGCTCGGGCTGGTCTCGCCCGGCGAGGGATGCCGGCGGGCACTCCTGCTGTCGCACCTCGGGCTCGAAGAGGAGCGCGTGGTCGAGCTGACGGGCCGCAGCGCGAGCGAGGAGAGCTTCGACCACCTGAGCAGCGTCTTCGTGCAGGGTTTTACCGCCTCTGCGGCGCACTCATTCACGGAGCTGGCCGAGGTGGTCGCCAAGCTGCGCATCGAGTGCCCCTGGGATCGCAAGCAGACCCACAAGAGCTTGGGCAAACACCTCCTGGAGGAGTCCTACGAGGTGCTCGACGCCATCGACACGCTGGAGGCAGCCCGAGGAGCTGATGGAGCCGACGGCGGCTACGCGGGCGAGGTTCAGTATCTGGCCGATGAGCTAGCCGGAGAGCTCGGGGACCTCCTGGTCCAAGTCTTCTTCCACGCGGTGATCGCCGCCGAGGAAGGCTACTTCGACCTGGCTTTCGTGATGGAGTCCATCCGTGCCAAGCTGATCCGCCGCCATCCCCACGTCTTTGCCGGCCTCGAGGTCTCCGGGGTCGAGGAGGTGCTGAGCAACTGGGAGGAGATCAAGCGGACGGAGAAGGAGATCTCCGAGCCCGCCGAGTCGGTGCCCTCTTCGATGCCCGCGCTTCTCTATGCCGCCAAGGTCATCCGCAAGGCGCAGGCCTTCGGTTACCGGGCCCCGGAGCCGGAGGAGGCGGCCTCCCGCCTGGCGATGCTGGCCGGATCCGCCCAGCCCGAGAGCTTTGGGGAGCTGGCCTTCGCCTTGGCCGAGCTCGCCAAGCTGGCAGGGGTCGATCTGGAGGCGGAGCTTCGCCAGGCGACGCGGGACTTTTCGGCGCGTTTCCGCGAGGTGTGACCAACCCAGGTGGCGCCGACCCACTGATTCCGCGTAGGGTTGGTGGAAATCTTTTCCCCCCGGAGAGGCTGCGAGGTGGCTATGTCTGAGGTCAGGTCGGTTTTGGCCCGCGAGGTCCTGGATTCCCGAGGTAATCCTACGGTAGAGGTCGAGGTCACCCTGGCCGGGGGGGCCATGGGCTCGGCCATAGTTCCCTCCGGAGCCTCGACAGGCACCGCAGAGGCACTCGAGCTGCGTGACGGCGGGCCCCGCTACGGCGGCAAGGGGGTGCGCAACGCGGTGGCCAATGCCAACGAGGAGATCGCGGACGCACTGGTGGGCAGGGATGGCACCGACCAGCGTGGGGCCGACGAGGCCCTTATCGCCCTGGACGGGAGCAAGAACAAGGAGCGCCTGGGCGCCAACGCCATCCTGGGAGCATCGCTGGCGCTGGCCCGCGCCGCCGCCCGGGAGCTCGGACTTCCGCTCTACCGCTATATAGGCGGGGTGAACGCCAATTTGCTTCCGACTCCGATGATGAATGTGATCAACGGGGGAGTGCATGCGGACAACTCCCTGGACCTGCAGGAGTTCATGATCATGCCGGTCGGCGCCCCCAGCTTTGCCGAGGCGTTGCGCTGGGGTGTGGAGACCTACCACTCCCTCAAGGCGCTGCTCAAGGAGCGCGGGCTCTCCAGCGCAGTGGGAGACGAGGGCGGCTTTGCCCCCAGCCTCGCACGCAACCAGGACGCGCCTGCAATCCTGGTGGAGGCGATCGAGCGGGCGGGCTTCAGGCCGGGCGCCGACATCGCCCTTGCCATCGACCCGGCTTCGAGCGAGTTCTTCAAGGGCGGCAACTATGTGCTCTCCGGCGAGGGGAGGACGCTGAGTCCCCAGGAGATGAGCGACTACTACGTCGCGCTTGTGGACGAGTTTCCCATCGTATCCCTCGAGGACGGTATGGCCGAGGGTGACATCGAGGGCTGGAAGATTCTCACGGCCGCCCTGGGGGACCGAATCCAGCTGGTGGGAGACGACGTCTTCGTGACGAACCCCGAATACCTCGCCAATGGGATCCGCGAAGGCTTCGCCAACTCCATCCTCATCAAGCTAAATCAGATCGGTACTCTCACCGAGACGCTGGACACCATCTCGATGGCGGGCCGCTTCGGGTACTCCTCGGTCATCTCCCACCGCTCGGGCGAGAGCGAGGACCCGTTCATCGCCGACTTGGCCGTGGCCACCAACGTCGGCCAGATCAAGACCGGTGCCCCGGCGCGCTCCGACCGGGTGTCCAAATACAACCAGTTGCTTCGGATCGAAGCCGAGCTAGGTGGCCGCGCCCGCTTCCGTGGCGGCTCCATGATCAAGCCCTACAGGCTCTGAGGCGGGTTGGTGAGGCTGGGCCTTGAGGCGGGCTGGACGGCACTGGTAGGCTTTCGGCTGTGACCGATCTCTACGCCGAGGCGGCCCCACGCCGGGTGCGGCGGGGCTATCTTGCTCTAGGCGCCGGCGCAATCGTGCTGGCCGTGGCACTCATCCTGCCATCGCTTTTCGCCTTTCGCTCGGAGCGTGGCCAGCTGGCGTCCACCCAGGCCAAGCTGGCCAGCGCCAGCAAGGTGCACGCCACTCTCCAGGCCGAGATCAAACAGCTCCAGGATTTGCGCGAGGTGGCATACCTCGCCAAAAAGGAGCTCGACATGGTTTATCCCGGCTCCACCGGTTACGTGAGCCAGCCACAGGGATGAGCCTTTGCGGGCTGGGCGGGCCCGGGCATCATCGGCCGCGAGCGTCGAGCACCGCGGCGGGTGCGCTAGTCTTGCCCCGGTCAAGACGGCTAATCGAGGAGGCTCCATGAGCATACTGGGCAACCGCGTCCTGCGCAGGGAGGACCCAAAGCTTCTCACCTCCGGGGGAACCTACGTGGGGGACTTGGCGCTTGCCGGGATGGCGCACGCCGGATATCTCACCTCGAGCGCCGCTCACGCCCGGATCGCCTCGCTCGACGCCACGGCCGCCCGGGAGTTGCCGGGAGTGCTGGCGGTCTTGACCGCTTCGGAGATCGATCTTGCCCCCATGGCGGCAGGGCGCACCTTCAACCAGGCGATGGGCCGCCCCTGGCTTGCCACCGGGACCGTTCGCTTCGTGGGCGAGCCGGTGGCCCTGGTAGTGGCGGAGAGCCCGGCGCTGGTGGAGGACGCCTTGGAGCTCATCGAGGTGGAATACGACCCCCTCCCGGCCGTGGTGGACCCGGCGGAGGCGATCGGGGATCTGACGCTGCTCTTCCCCGAGGCGGGGACCAATGTCGCCTTCCGAATGGATGTGCCACTCTCGGAGGAGTTCTTCTCGGGCTGCGACGTGGTGGTCACCGGAGAGCTGCGGAATCAGCGCCTTGCCCCCGGATCGCTGGAGGTGCGTTCGGCACTGGCCAGTTGGGACGGTGACGAGCTGCTCTTCCAGGTCTCCTCCCAGGTGCCCCACACCCATCGCGACGTGGTGGCCAAGTCGCTGGGGATCGATGCGGCAAGGGTGCGTGTGGTGGTTCCGGACGTCGGGGGAGGCTTCGGAGCCAAAGCCAGCGTCTACCCGGAGGAGGTGCTCATCGCATATGCCTCGCGCGTGGTGGGCCGCCCGGTCAAGTGGGTCGAGAGCCGCTCGGCGAGCATGACCGGCCTGGGGCATGGACGGGGACAGCTGCAGCGCTTCACCATCGGTGCCGACCGGGACGGGAAGGTTCTCGCCTATCGCCTGGAGGTGGTCCAGGATTCCGGCGCCTACCCAATGGTCGGCTCATTCCTGCCCTTCTTGACCAAGATGATGGCCACAGGCGTCTACGCCATCCCCGCCTGCGAGTTCAGCTCCCTCTCGGTGGTGACCAACACCACCCCGGTGGTCTCCTACCGCGGGGCGGGACGCCCCGAGGCGACGGCCGCGATCGAGCGGGCGATGGACACCCTCGCGGACGAGATGGGGATGGATCCCGGCGAGCTCAGGCGCCGCAACTTCATCCCCGCCGGCGAGTTCCCCTACGTGACCGCCACAGGCAGCTCCTACGACTCGGGCGACTACCGCCGCGACCTGGAGCAGCTGCTGGAGGCGGCGGATTACGAGGGGTTGCTGGCCGCCCAGCACGCCCGTCGCGCCGAGGGGTCGGTTCGCCAACTGGGCATCGGCATCTCCACCTATGTGGAGGTGACCAATGGGGTGATGAGTCCCGAATTCGCCCGGGTGGAAGTGCTGTCAGGCGGCGTAGCCAGGGTCTTCACCGGAGTCGCGCCGCAAGGGCAGGGGCACGACACCTCCTGGTCCATGCTTGTTTCAGATGCTCTCGGGATGGAGATGAGCCGGATCGAGGTCGTGCACGGCGACACCGCCCGGGTTGCGCGCGGAGTCGGGACTTACGGTTCGCGCTCGCTGCAGGTGGGAGGCTCGGCCATACACCTTGCCGGCCTGGAGGTGGCCAAGCTGGCCGCCGCCGTCGCGGCGGACCATCTGGAGGCCGACCCGGCTGATATCGTTTTCGATGCGGCGGTGGACGGAGCCCATGTGGCCGGTGCTCCGGAGCCTTTCGTCACCTGGGCCCAGATCGCCGGCCTGGCGGCGTCCAAGCGTGTGGAGCTGGCGGCTGAGACCGACTTCAACCCGGAGGGGCCCACCTATCCCTTCGGAGCTCACCTGGCAGTGGTCGAGGTGGACACCGAGACCGGGGAAGTTCGGCTGCTGCGGCTGGTGGCGGTCGACGACGCCGGGACCATACTCAACCCGATGCTGGCCGAGGGTCAGATCCACGGCGGGCTGGCCCAGGGGATTGCCCAGGCGCTTTACGAGGAGGTTCGCTACGACGAGCTCGGCAACCCGCTCACCTCGAACTTCGCCGACTATCACCTGGTCTCCGCGGACACCATGCCCTCTTTCGAGGTGCACCACACCTCCACCCCCACCCCCCGTAACCCGCTTGGCGCCAAGGGAATCGGCGAGTCCGGCACCATCGGCTCGGTCCCGGCGGTCTGGAACGCGGTCGTGGATGCCCTCTCCCATCGGGGGGTGCGCAGCCTTCCCATTCCCGCCACTCCGGAGACGGTTTGGAAGGCGATCCAGGGGGGCGCGTAAAATTTCGCGAAATTCTTTTCGGCTCAAGGAAGAAAACCGGACTGCCGATGGTTGCACCTGAGAGCAACTTCCCCCAATGACGGCCCGCCCCCCCGGGGGCGGGCCGTTCAAGTTACCGGGGCAAGTGCCTCCTTGAACCGAGGCGTTAGAATCTCCTCAGTTTCTATGATCACCTCCACACCGAGCGCTCGACCGGCTCAGCATCCGCGTCCGCGCTGGAATACGCCGCTTAACCTTGGACTTCTCACCGTCGCGCTGGTGCTGGTGGTTGTGGCGGCCATCCTCGGCATCCAGGCCATCTCATTCCATCACAAGGCGGTGGTCCTGCACGCTGCCGCGGTGAAGTCCAAGCCGGTCACCAAGGAGGCGGCCAACGACTCGCTCCCCCCCAAGGGCAAGGCGGTGATCACCCTCTCCGGCAGTGGCACCCGGACCTCCAGGATCCATCCGCTTGACTTTGCCTGGACCGGGGCCTGGAGCGCCGACTGTCGTGACGATCCCGGCTTGCATCACCTTCGGATCTCGCTTTTCTCGGCTGCCGGAGCGCAGGTGGGCAGCTACTTGTTCCAGGTGAGCGGATATCAGTCAGGTAGCATGGCGGGCACCCGGCTTGCCAACGGGTACTTCCAGGTCTCCTCGGCATGCGATTGGAGCCTGGCGGTGGTGGACAGCGAGCTGCCCTCGCCCTAGCAGTGATGCCGCCGCGGCCTGAAGACGGCCAGCGCCAGCCAGACCAGGAACCCGGCTGCGGCCAACTGCATGACGATCGCGAGAAGCGGCCCCAGCACCATGTTTGCCGCCATGGCGGTCATCCCGCCGAACATGGGCAGGAACAAGAACGCGGCCAGGGCGATTAGTACGATCCTCCCGCGGTGGCGTGGCCGCCTGGCTCCGGGCAGGGCCAGCCCGGCGGGGGCGGTCAGTCCGGGCTCCGGACGGCGGTGGTGCGCGGAGATCTCCCGGATGACCTGTTTGCCGCCAGGAATGTCCTGGACCAGGTGAAGCAGGTCCGCATAGGTCTTGGAGGCATTGAGCTTGTCGAGGCGCTCAGCCAGCTCAGTCGTGTCGATGTAGCCGTGCTCGAGCGAGCCGGAGAGGAACCTCGTCACCCGCTCGCGATCGACGTCGCCGGCCCGCAGATACATCTCGTCCGCCATGCCCCAAACATATCACCGCGAGCGCGCGCGCACCAGTGGCGCTCTAAGGTCTCAGCCCGGGTTCAGATTAGGAACCGCTCCATGTAGAAGCGTCGTTTGGCCTGCCATTCCTCGATGGTGACGGCGAAGATGGCATGGTCCTCCCAAGCGCCGTTGATCTCGATATACCGCTCGGCCAGCCCTTCCTTGCGCAATTCCAGCTTGGCTACCACCCGCAGGCTCGCACTGTTGCGTGGCACGATGCTGATCTGGATGCGATGCAGGCGGAGCTCCTCGAAGGCGAAGCGGAAGAGCGCCGCGCAGGCCTCGGGGATCAACCCCTTCCCCGCCTCGGCCATGTCCACCCAGTAGCCGATGTTGGCGCTTTGCACCGGTCCGCGCTGGATGCCCGAAATGTTGGCCTCGCCTACGAAGCGGCTGCCCAGGAAGACCCCGAAGGCGTAGGCCGTCCCCAGGCGGGCCTCCTGGTCCCGGGAGATGCAGCGGGAGACGAAGAGGCGACGGCCGTTGGGGTCCCCGTAGCCCTCGGGAGGCAGCGGCTCCCAACGCGTCAGCCACGCCCCGCACCGTGTGCGGACCTCGTTCCAAGCCTCGAAGTCCGACTCGCGCAAGGGGCGCAGCGTAACCCTTTTCGCCCGCAGTATCAGCGTCATCGTCCATCAAGCTAATAGAGTCGCCGGGCGCGTGCCTGCACCCTGGCAGCTCCAGCCGGAAACGATGAAGGTGCAGGAAGATCTGGTATTCAATCCGGAGGCGTGACTTCTTTGCTAGCTTTAGCCTCGTTGTCTTCCAAGCCAGCCATAGGGGGGCCCAATGCAAGTGACAATGACGGTTAATGGCAAAACCGTCTCCCGCGACGTCGAGCCAAGAACACTCCTCGTCCACTTCATCCGAGACCATGTAGGGCTGACAGGCACCAACGTGGGTTGCGACACATCCTCGTGTGGCGCGTGCACCGTGCATGTGAACGGCGAGGCCGTGAAAAGCTGCACCATGCTGGCCGTCCAGGCTGACGGGCAGGAGATCACCACCATAGAGGGCCTGGCCAGTGCCGAGGGAGAGCTGCATCCGATGCAGAAGGCTTTCCAGGAGAACCACGGCCTGCAGTGCGGCTTTTGCACCCCGGGAATGGTCATGGCCGCCACCTCCTTTCTCAAGGAGAACCCGCATCCCACCGAGGCCGAGGTTCGCCTGGGCCTGGAGGGGAATCTCTGCCGGTGCACCGGCTACCACAACATCGTCAAGTCGGTGCTGGCGGCAGCGGCAGCGACGGGGGAGTGACCGGAGATGACGACAACTGAGACCACCAGCGGGACCAAGGTTCTCGGCCAGCGCGTGCTGCGCCGGGAGGATCCCAAGCTGCTGACCGGGGAAGCCAAGTTCGCCGACGATCTGGCCGTCCCGGGCGCCCTACACATGGCCGTGCTCCGCTCCACGGTGGCCCATGCGCGGGTCACCTCCATTGACACCTCGGCCGCCAAGTCGCGCCCCGGCGTGGTGGCGGTCTACACCTACCAGGATCTGAAGGACGACTGGGCCGGGCCGATGCCTTGCGCCTGGCCGGTGACGGCGGACATGAAGAATCCCGCCCACTTTCCACTGGCCAACGGCAAGGTCAACTACGTCGGTGACGGCGTGGCGGTGGTGCTGGCGGAGTCCAAGACCGCCGCGATCGACGCCCTCGAGGCCATTGAGGTCGACTACGAAGAGCTCGATCCAGTGCTCGACCTGGAGGAGTCCCTGGCCGACTCGAACGTGATTCACTCCGAGATCGGTACCAACCTCAGCTACACCTGGGAGCTGATACCCAACAAGGACGGCGTCGACGAGGCCTTTGCAAACGCGGCCTACACGGTATCGGAGCGCTACATCCAGCAGCGCCTGGTCCCCTCGGCCATGGAGCCCCGTTCGGTGGTGGTGGTGCCGGCGCCCTTTGGGGGCGACTTCACCGTCTATTCGGCCACCCAGGTGCCTCACATTCTGAAGGTGATGCTCGCCCTCACGGTTGGCGTGTCCGAGACCAAGCTGCGGGTGGTGGCGCCGTCGGTCGGGGGCGGCTTCGGCTCCAAGCTGAACGTCTACGCCGAGGAGGTGCTGGCGCTGGCGCTGGCCCGCAAGCTTCGCCAGCCGGTGCGCTGGACGGAGGAGCGCTCGGAAAATGCGGTGGCAACAATCCACGGCCGGGGGCAGATCCAGCACATCGAGTTGGCTGCCGACGCCGAGGGCAAGGTTACCGCGGTGCGTGTCAACCTGGTGGCGGACATGGGGGCCTACCTGCAGCTGGTCACACCGGGCATTCCGTTGCTCGGCGCCTTCCTCTACCACGGGGTCTATGACATCCCCAACTACTCGTTCACTTGCCGTTCGGTCTTCACCAACAAGACGCCCACCGACGCCTACCGTGGTGCGGGGCGCCCGGAGGCCACCTACGCCATCGAGCGCGCCATGGACGCCTTGGCACGCAAGGTGGGGGTGAGTGCGGTGGAGATCCGCAAGCGGAACTTCATTCCGGCCGAGAAGTTCCCCTACAGCTCCTCCGCCGGGCTGGTCTTCGACTCCGGCGATTATCGGACCAACTTCGACAAGGCCCTAGAAATGATGGGCATGGAGGAACTGCTCGCCGAAAAGAAGCTTCGCATCGATGCGGGCTCGAGGAAGCTGCTCGGAATCGGTATCTCCTTCTTCGTGGAGATGTGCGGCCTGGCCCCCTCGCGCGTGCTCGCTTCGCTGAACTACGGGGCGGGCGGCTGGGAGGCGGCAACGGTCAGGATCCTGCCCACTTCCAAGATCCAGGTGGTTACAGGCACGGCCCCGCATGGGCAGGGCCATGAGACCGCCTGGTCGATGATCGTGGCCGAGAAGCTGGGCGTGCCCCTCTCCGATATCGAGGTTCTGCACTCCGACACAGCGATCGCCCCCTACGGGATGGACACCTACGGGTCGCGCTCCTTGGCCGTGGGCGGCTCCGCCATCCACATCGCCACCGAGCGGGTGCTCGACAAGGCCAAGGCGATCGCCGCGCATCAGCTGGAGGTGGCCGAGGAGGATCTCGACTACGCCGAGGGCACCTTTACCGTGAAGGGCTCCCCGGATCGCGCCTTCCCACTGGCCGCGGCGGCCTTCGAGGCTTTCACCGCGCACAACCTTCCCGACGGCATGGAGCCCAACCTGGAGGCCTCGGTCTCCTGGGACCCGCCCAACTTCACCTTCCCCTACGGCAGCCACATTGCGGTCGTGGAGGTGGACACCGAGACGGGCAAGGTGGACCTCATTCGCTATCAGGCCGTCGACGACTGCGGCAACCGCGTGAACCCGCTCATCATCGAGGGGCAGGTACACGGGGGCATCGCCCAAGGCGTGGCCCAGGCCCTCTTCGAGGAGGCCTCCTACGATGCGGCGGGTAACCTGATCAGCGCCACTCTGGCCGACTACCTGGTACCCTCCGCGGCAGAGCTTCCCTCCTTCGAGCTGGGTGAAACCGTGACACCGAGCCCCACCAACCCCCTGGGCGTGAAGGGCATCGGCGAAGCGGGGACCATCGCCTCGACTCCGGCGGTGATGAACGCCGTCGTTGATGCTCTCAGCCACCTCGGCATCGAGAACATAGAGATGCCGGCCAGCCCGGAGCGGGTGTGGCGGGCCATCTCGACCGCGACGCGCCACTGAGACTTGGACAGGATTAGACGAAGGGATTTTTCCAGATGTTCCCATCCGCATTCGATTACGTCCGCGCCGGCAGCGTCGCCGAGGCCATCTCCATCCTCGATGGCTCGGAGGATGCCAAGCTGATCGCCGGCGGGCACTCGCTGCTGCCGCTGATGAAGCTGCGCTTGGCCGCGCCCTCCACCCTGGTGGATATCGGCCGGCTCTCGGAGCTGAGCTTTATCGAGGACCGTGGTGACCACGTGGCGATCGGGGCCTTGACCCGCCATCGCGACCTGGAGATCTCAGCTGTGCTCAAGCAATCGGTACCTATCCTTGCCCACGTTGCGGGCGAAGTCGGCGATCCGGCGGTGCGCCATCGGGGCACCATCGGCGGCTCCATCGCCCACGGCGATGGAGCCTCGGATCTGCCCGCCGCGGTGCTGGCGCTCGATGCCACCATGGTGGTTCGCAGCGCCTCCGGGGAGCGGACCGTTCCGGCCTCCAGCTTCTTCAAGGGCTTCCTGGAGACGGACCTGGGACAGGGCGAGGTGCTCACCGAGATCCGCGTGCCCAAGGTCTCAGGCGGCTGGGCGTACCAGAAGTTCAACCGCCGTGCCCAGGACTGGGCCATCGTCGGAGTCGCCGTGGTGCGCAACGGGTCAACTAGAATATCCCTGGTAAACATGGGATCGACGCCGCTGCGCGCCTCAGCCAGCGAGAACGCCATCAACCAGGGAGCCTCAATCGAGGAGGCCGCTCGCCTCGCATCAGAGGGGATCGATCCGCCTTCCGACCTGAATGCTTCGGCCGACTACCGCCGTCACCTGGCCAGCGTCCTCGTACGCCGCGCGCTGCAGGAGGCGTCCGCATAAGTCTGGAGTGGCATTGGCCCAAGGTGGCAAGCTGACAGAGGAGCGCTCCGAGGCGCTGCCTTCGGTCTGCGCCCAACTCGGAATAGGCAGCCCGGCCGAACTGGCCGGGCGCCTCGCCGAGGCTGACTACATAGCTTCTGAGTCGTTGGCGACCTCGATCTACCTGGCGCTGGCGCTGCGGCGCCCGCTACTGCTTGAGGGCGAAGCCGGGGTGGGCAAGACCGAGGTGGCCAAGACACTGGCACGCCTGCTCGGGTCTCCACTCATCCGCTTGCAATGCTACGAGGGCATCGACGCCTCGCAGGCGCTGTACGAGTGGAACTACTCGGGCCAGCTCCTGCATCTTCGTACGGTGGAGATGGTTCGCCAGTCGCACGGCGAGCAGCTCGATGCGAGCATCGAGGATGAGCTCTACTCGGACCGCTTTCTCGTCCGTAGGCCGCTCCTGCGTGCGCTCGATCCGATCGGCTCGGGCGACACTCTTCCAAGCGCCAATGGCCGTCTCCTGCCGGCGGTGCTTCTCATCGACGAGCTCGATCGCGCCGACGACGAGTTCGAGGCGTTTCTCCTGGAGGCCCTCTCCGACTACGCCGCGACCATTCCGGAGCTCGGCACCATCGTCTCGCAAGTGCCCCCGGTGGTGATCATCACCTCAAACCGCACCCGGGATCTCCATGACGCGCTGAAGCGCCGCTGCCTCTATCACTGGGTCGATCACCCGGATTTCGAGACCGAGGTGAGAATCATCATGACTCGGGTGCCTGGGGCGACCGAGCTGCTGGCCAAGGAGGTCGCGGTCCTCTCCGAGCAGCTGCGCTCCATGGGTCTTTTCAAGCCGCCGGGGGTGGCCGAGTCCATCGACTGGGTGCGCTCGCTCCAGGCGCTCGGGGCGGCTGACATGACCGAAGAGCTCTTCTCCCAGAGCCTCGCCTCGGTGGTCAAGTACAAAGAGGACGCCGAGAAGGCCAAGAGCCAGGACGTTTCCGAGCTGATCCGCCTGGCGGTGGCCAGGGCTCGCTAGGGCGGGAGGGCCTCAGGATGGCCGACACCTATCAGATGGCAGCAGCCTTTGGCCGTTACCTGCGCGCTTTCGGGGCCGAGGCCGACCCGGACTCGCTCTCCAGCTTTGTGCGCTCCCTGGACCTGATCGGGATGGGTTCCAGGCCGCTCGTGCATGACGCCGCCCGGGCGACGCTCATCAAGCGGGTCGAGGACACGCCTCGATTCGAGCGCGCATTCTCCGCCTTCTTCGAGAACACCTGGCCCGGCTCCGGCTCGGAGGAGGAGCCCCGGACCAAGGAGACTCTCTACATCGACATCGGCGAGGAGGGCGACAAGGACCGGGGCGGGGAGAGCGAGCCCGACGACGGCGAGAAGCGCGTGCTGCGCTTCTCGGCACGGGAGGTTCTCTCCAGGAAGGACTTCGCCAAGTGCACCCGAGTGGAGCTGGACCAGCTCTATCAGCTGATCGATCTGATGCACCTGCGTGGGAGCCCTAAGGCATCCAGGCGCATGATCCGCTCCAGGCGTCCGGAGAGTATCGACATGAAGCGCACGGTCGCCAAGGCGATCGAGCGCTACGGCGAGCCGATCGAGCGTGCCTACCGGCGCCGGGGTACCCAGCTGCGCCGAGTCGTCTTCGTACTCGACGTCTCGGGCTCCATGGAGCCCTACGCCCGGGCTCTTTTGCGCTTCGCCCATGCCTCGGTGGTGGCGCGACACAAGGTGGAGGTCTTCACCTTCGGCACCCGGCTCACGCGCGTGACGCGCGAGCTTGCGTGGCGGGACCCCGACCGAGCCCTGACGGAGCTCTCCGCCAGGGTGTCCGACTATGCGGGCGGGACTCGCCTGGGGGCGACTCTGGGCGAGTTCAATGGTGGATACGGAGTGCGCGGCATGGCCCGCGGCGCGGACGTGGTCATTCTTTCCGACGGCTGGGACCGGGGAGACCCGCTCGAGCTGGGGAGGGAGATGGAGCGGCTCTCCCGGGTGGCTCGAAGAATCATCTGGGTGAACCCGCTGAAGGCGCACGAGGGTTACGCCCCGCTGGCGCGCGGGATGGCTGCGGCCCTTCCGCATGTTGATCTTTTCGTGGAAGGGCACTCCTTGGACGCTCTCCGGCGGCTTGCCGCCGTCTTGGAGATGGCCTAGGAGACGCCCGAGGGTTGTCTCGGGGTGGGTTCTCGGCCGCTGTCGCGGTAGAGGGTCCATGCCCGGAGAGGGATTTTTTTGGCCAGGAGGCTTTGAGATGCTTGAGATGGCTACGGTCGAGGTGCTCGAGGACCTGGTTCGCTGGGCGGCGCAGGGGAAGCGGGCCGCGATAGCCAGGGTGGTGGGCACCGAGGGCTCCTCGCCGCGGGAGCCGGGGGCTACCATGGCCGTCAACGAGCTCGGTGAGGTTTCCGGATCGGTCTCGGGCGGCTGCGTCGAGGGTGCGGTGGTGGAGGAGGCGCTGGCGCTGATGGGCATCACCCATCTGGTGACCGAGAGCGGTGCCAGGATGGAACTCTCCGCCGGTATGGGGGAGGCGTGCCCGACGGTGTCGGTCTTCGGCTACTCCGACGACGAAGCCTTCGCGGTTGGGCTGACCTGTGGCGGGACTCTGAAGATACTCATCGACCCCGAGACCCCCGGCCTTTACCCACTGATGCTCGAGTTGCTGCGCGCCGAGACGCCCTTCGTGCGCGCCACCGTGGTCGCGGCGGCCGATTCCACCGCCGGGGTGGATGGGGCGGAACTATCCACCGAGGGAGTGAACGCCTATGAGGTCTTCGGACCGCTCCCGGCGGCCGGAGCCAGCCTGCTCATCGAGGGCGAGGGTACCGTCCACGGCGACCTCGGAAATCCGGAGCTTGCAGCGGTGATCGCGCGTGACGCCGCCGGCGCGCTGGCGGCCGGCTCCACCATGGTGCGCCACTATGGGCGTAACGGCCAGGCCAAGCTGGACGAGGTGGAGGTGCTCTACGAGGTCTACGCGCCGGCGCCACGCATGGTCATCTTCGGCGCGGTCGACTTCTCCGCCGCCCTGGCCCGGCTGGGCAAGATGCTCGGCTATCGTGTCACCGTCTGCGACGCCCGGCCGCTCTTCGCCACCCGGCAGCGCTTTCCCATGGCCGACGAGGTCGCCGTCGACTGGCCCGACCGCTATCTGGCCCGGGCCGGCGCCGGCCTGGGGCCGCGCGACGCGGTATGCGTGCTCACCCACGACCCCAAGTTCGACGTGCCGGCAATCTCCTCGGCTCTGGCGACCAAGGTCGGCTACATTGGCGCCATGGGCTCGCGCAGGACTCACCAGGAGCGCACCAAGCGGCTGGTGGAGGCGGGGGTGGACCCTGCGGTAATGGATCGTGTGATGGGCCCCATCGGCCTTGACATCGGCGCGCGCACTCCGGAGGAGACCGCGGTTTCAATCATGGCCGAGATCATCGCCCTGCGCTCCAGCCGTGCTGCGGGGTCGTTGCGGGAGTCCTCCGGGCCGATACATGCGAGCCTCGAGAGCACGGGGAGGCTCTAGCAAATGACCGAGGAGGAGGGCCCTGAGGTGGTGGCCGTGCTGCTGGCCGCGGGCTTGGGCACTCGCTTCCGCGGTCCGGCGCACAAGCTCATGGCCGGTTTCCGTGGCGCGCCCCTCGTCAGCCACGCGCTGGCCGCCATGCGGGCCTCCGGTATCGCCCGCCGGGCCGTGGTGGCGGGTGCGGTGGAGCTGGACGGAGTTCTGGAGGACGAGGTCCTGCTGGTAAATCCGGAGCCTGCTCGCGGACTGGCCTCGTCCTTGGCGATCGCGCGCGACTGGGCGCTTTCCAACCGCGCCGAGGCCATGGTGATCGGTCTGGGAGACCAGCCATTGATTCCAGCTTCGGCCTGGTCAAGACTTGCGAGCGCTCGTGGGGCGCCTATTATGGTGGCAACCTACCAGGGAAAGCGCCGCAACCCGGTGCGCATTGCCCGAGAGGCGTTCGACCTCCTGCCGGAGAGCGGAGACGAGGGGGCCAGGGTGCTTTTCTCGTCGTTTCCCGCCCTTGTGCAGGAAGTGGAGTGCGAGGGAGAGCCCGTCGATATCGACACAGTTGAGGAGCTGGACGAATGGAATTGGTGAATAACTTTTCGGTCAAGGTCCCGGTCGATCGCGCATGGGCCCTGCTCACCGATGTGCAAAAGATCGCCCCGTGCCTGCCTGGCGCCACCTTGGAGGAGGTGGAAGGCGATGAGTACCGTGGATCGGTGAAGGTCAAGGTCGGCCCGATCACCGCCGCATACAAGGGCAAGGCGCGTTTCATCGAGATGGACGAATCGAGCCACTCCGCGGTGCTGAAGGCCGAGGGCCGTGACACCAAGGGCCAGGGGAATGCTGCGGCCACGGTGTCCATGAAGCTCAATGCCGACGGCGACTCTACCAATGTCAACGTCACCACCGATCTCGCCATCACCGGCAAAGTGGCCTCCTTCGGTCGCGGCGTACTGGCCGACGTCTCCACCAAGCTGCTCAGCCAGTTCGTTGCCGCGCTGGAGGAGCTGATCGCCGCGGACGGCAAGGAGCCGGAGGCACCCTCCGCGGTCACCGCCGATGGCGCTCCCGCCGTTGAGCCAAAGCCGTTCGTGCCCAAAGAGGCTGAGCCGGTGAATCTCCTGGGCGTGGCAGGCTCGCCGATCATCAAGCGTGCCATTCCCGCCATCGCCGGAACCATTGTCTTCCTGGTCTTAGCCTTCCTGCGCAGGTCGCGCAAGCGGCGAGGACGCAAGGGCTGACTTGGCTCGCTGGCCCGATCCGGCTCCCGCTGATGCCGAGGCGGTAGCGCGCCTCCTTTCGCGTGAGCCCGAGGGGCCCTATGCCGTGGTGGTGCGGCGTGCCGATACGGGCATGCCGGCCGTGATCGCCTGTTGGCCCTTCATGGGCGGCGCCACGCCCATGCCAACGCTCTTCTGGCTCCTCGACCCGATCCTGGCGCGCGAGGTCTCGGTGGTGGAGTCGGCCGGCGCGGTCCGCCAGGCGCGAAGCGCTGTCGATGCGCAGGAGCTGGCCGAGGCGCATCAGCGCTACCGGGCGCTCCGTGACTCGTTGGTTCCCCGCAGCCATACAGGAGCACGGCCGAGCGGAGGAATCGGAGGCACGCGTCAGGGCGTGAAGTGCCTGCACGCGCACATGGCCTGGAACCTGGTCGCGGGCGACGACCCGGTGATCGCCTGGGCCGGCCAGACCTACCCCGGCGCGTTTACCGTCTCGGGTTTGCAGGTGGGCCCGTTCCCTCCCGGCCTGGAGTCGCTGCAGCCGCCGTCAAGCCGGGCCGAGCCCGCCCTGGGCTACCGTGGTTCAGCCGAGAGGTGAGAGGTCGCCCGACTCGGATGCGAGCAGTGTTGGCAGGGTGCGCCCCTGCGTGTCCAGCGAGAGGAGCTCCTCGGGAAGCGCCTCGATCTGGGAGCGGTGAAAGGCACGCGACTCGTTAAGACTCGTGTAACTGAGCCGCTCACCCTCTTTGACCAGTAACTCCTGGGCGGGCAGAAGCTCGGCAACCTTTAGTGAAGCCGGCAGATCAGGTTCTGTGTCGTGGAGCCCCAGCACTTCCAGCGCCAGCTTTCCTTCGGAGGTGTATCCTCGCCGAGGATTCTTGGCGTTTGCGAGGGTCTCCTTGTCGGCGGAGAGCTTGGCAACCCCGCGCCCCCCGGCGGCAACCAGCTTGTATACGAAGTTGCAGGTGGGATGGCCGGAGCCGGTGACCAGCCGGGTTCCCACCCCAAAGGCGTCGATCGGGGAGTCGGCGAGGGCGGCAATCCGGTATTCGTCGAGGTCACCCGAGTATACGATGCGCGTCTTGTGCGCCCCGAGTTCGTCCAGCAGAGCCCTTGCCCGCTTGGACTCGACTCGGGGGTCTCCGGAATCGATACGGATGGACCCTATCCCCGGCCCTACTATCTCCACCGCGGTGCGGATTCCCTGTTCGATCTCGTAGGTGTCAACAAGGTAGGTGGTGTCGGGTCCCTGGGCCGCCAGCTGGGCCCGGAAGGCATCGGCCTCGGCAACGTGGGCCAGTATGAAGGCATGCGCCACGGTTCCCGTGGTCGGGATGCCCCATGCCCGGCCGGCCTCGAGGTTGGAGGTGGCCATTGCCCCGACGAGGTAGGCGGCGCGAGCCGAGGCCACCGCTGCCAATTCATGCGTGCGGCGCGATCCCATCTCCACGATCGAGCGCCCGCCCGCCGCAAGCACCATGCGTGCCGCGGCCGAGGCCACCGCCGAGTCGAAGTTGTAGATCGAAAGCAGAACCGTCTCCAGCACCAGACACTCGGCAAAGGTGCCGTCCACCTGGAGAAGAGGAGTGAAGGGGAAGTAGAGGCCCCCCTCCGGGATACCACGCACGCTGCCACCGAAGCGGTAGGACGCCAGGTAGTCGAGAGCCGGCGCTGAGACGATCCGGTTGGTCGCCAGGAAGTCGAGCGCCGCCGAGTCGAAGGCGAAGTCCTGCAGGGCGTCCAGCGCCCGCGCCGTGCCCGCCACCACCCCGAAGCCACGACCGCGGGGCAGGCCGCGAGCGAAGAGCTCGAAGGTGGCCGGGAGCCATGCGGTTCCATCGGCCAGGGCGGCGTCCAGCATGGTCAGTTCGTAATGGTCCGTTAGCATGCCGGTGCTGGGTCTCATCCGCTCCCTATCCGCGCGTGATCCCTGAAAGTATAGGACGACGCCACCGGGGCGCCCAAGGAATGACGATCAGGAGCCCGCCTCGCCGGCGGCTCCCACCGGAGCCCGCTTGGGCGTGGCTGAGCGCGGCCGGTTGATCACCACCAGGGCGATGATTGAGGCTGCGATAAGCATGAGTGAGAATACCTCGACCGCGTCCCAGAGCTTCGGCACCGCCAGCCAGAAGTACTCGTCCCAGAAGCGGGGCATCGACCAGAGGAGCAATGCGGTGAAGGCCAGGGTGCCGTCCGCGAGGGGCACCGCTCGTGCGCGCAGGCGCTTCTCGATCTGCAGCACTATCAGGAAGATGACGAAGTCCTCCAGGGCCTGGAAGATCGGTACCGGTATGCGGTAGCCGACCTGGCCCGCGTACTGCATGCCGTACCAGGCGTTGGTCGGGCGCCCTCCGCCCTGGTACATCAGCTGGGGCCCGAGGATCCTGCCCAGCGCCCAGGCGGCAATGAGCACCGGCGCCACCAGGTCGAAGGCACGCGCCAGCGAGAGCGAGGGTGCGTAGCGGCGCTTTAGGTAGATGGCGGTCGGGATGGCTCCGGCCAGCCCGCCGAAGGAGGAGAGCCCACCGTGCCAGATCAGGGGGATCTGGGCGGGCTCCTTGAGGTAGAAAGAGATGTTCGCGACCACGTGAACCACGCGCGCACCGATCACTGCACCGACGATGATCCAAATGAAGGACTTGCCCACCCAGTCGTGCGGCTCGCCGGCCTTCTCCAAGCGCTTCTCGTAGTAGCGGAAGGCGAAATAGAAGGCGATTGCGAGGCCGATGCCGTATGTATGGATCTGCAGCGGCCCGATGTGGAAGTCCACCGGAATAGGTTTCATCTTCTATTAGAGGGTAGCGCAACGCCGAGCCAACGCGGCGAGGGTGGCGCCGGCAAGGAGAGATGCGCTGATGACGACTCCGGAGGATCTGTTTTCGCTGCGTGGGCGGGTTGCGGTGGTGACGGGGGCCTCCAGCGGCATCGGGGAAAGTTTTGCCCGGGTTCTGGCCGCCGCCGGCGCCAACGTGGTCGTGGCGGCGCGCCGGGAGGGCAGGATTGCGGCGCTGGCGGAGAGCCTGGGGGAGGTTGCGGCCCATTTCACCTGCGACGTGACCGACCAGGAGCAGGTCGTCTCGCTGATGGATTTCGCCATGCACCGTTTCGGCGCCTTGGACGTGGTGGTGAACAACGCCGGTGTGGCTGACCCCCGTCCGGCCCTGGAGGAGCCTGTGGAGCGATTCCGGGAAGTGGTGGAAACCAACCTGGTCTCGGTCTTCTCGGCCTGCCAGGCGGCGGGTAGGCGCATGGCGGAGGCGGGATCCGGCTCAATCGTCAACGTTGCCTCGATCCTTGGTCTGGTGGCCTCGGGCAGGCTCCCCCAGGCCAGCTACACCGCATCCAAGGCCGGGGTGGTTAACCTCACCCGCGAGCTTGCCGCCCAGTGGGCGTCGCGGGGCATTCGCGTGAACGCGATCGCCCCGGGATGGTTCCCCACGGAGATGACCTCGGTCATGTTCGAGGAGGGGAAGGGCCTTGGCTTCATTGAGCGCAACACGCCCATGCGAAGGGGCGGGCGCCTCGAGGAGCTATCCGGAGCCCTACTTCTGCTTGCCTCCGACGCCGGAAGCTACATCACCGGCCAGACGCTGGTGGTCGACGGAGGCTGGACTCTCACCTGAGCCTTCGTCCTTGAGCTTGAGGATGTCGATGCGATTGGTGTCACCGGACTGGCGGCCGTGTGAACCCTGCGTCAGCAGAACCAGCTGGGCGTCCGGGTCGATCTCGGCGATCACTTCTCGGGTCTTGGTCTCCCAGGTGGCTTCGTGGGGCTTGATGACGTAGGGATCCACCCCGGCGGTGAAGAGCAGACGCCTGGCCGTCGACTCGAAGGGGCTGAGCGCGATGATGCGGGGCTGGGGCCGGAACTTGGCGATGCTGCGAGCGGTTGCGCCCGACTCGGTCGGAGTGACGATATAGTCCGGCTTCAACCTCTCGACGGCCGAGAGCACCGAGACCGATACGACCTCCTGGATGCTGGCCGCGTCCCGGCGCAGCTGCTCGGACACCCGTTCCCGGGCGGGCAGGAAGGTCGCGTGCTCTTCCGTGTAGCGTGCCACCCGGGCCAGTGTCGCCACCGCCTCGACCGGGAAGCGCCCGACCGCCGATTCCTCCGAGAGCATGACCGCGTCGGTCCCGTCCAGGATGGCATTGGCAACGTCGGTCACCTCGGCGCGGGTGGGGCGGGGAGAGTCGAGCATCGACTCCAGCATCTGGGTGGCGGTGATTACCGGCTTGCCGGCCACGTTGGCTCTGAAGATTAGGTCCTTCTGGACCAGGGGGATCTCCTCCAGCGGGAGTTCGATTCCGAGGTCGCCTCGGGCAACCATGATCCCGTCCGCCGCCTCGAGCACGTTCTCGATGTCTCGAAGGGCGGCGGGGTGCTCGATCTTGGCGAAGAGGAAGGGCGCAAAGCCTTGTTCCGCTGCTATCGCCCTCGCCCGGTGCAAGTCGTCGGCGCGCTGGACGAAAGAGATGGAGATGGCA